>JANMTJ010000597.1:0-2108 GCA_031390295.1 Oleiharenicola sp. | reverse complement strand
CCTTGGCCTGGAAAGTCGCGAGTTCCCGCAACTCGGCCTGCCGCGGATAGGAAAACGTTACCTTCACCTCCGCGTGCACCCGCCCCGGGTTGGCGGCCATGACCAGGATGCGATTCGAGAGAAACACCGCCTCGCTGACCGAGTGCGTCACAAACATCGCCGTGAACGGGGAACGCTCGCGGATGGTCAGCAGCTCCTCATTCAACCGGTTGCGGGTCATCTCGTCCAACGCCCCGAACGGCTCGTCCAGCAGCAGCAGTTGCGGTTTCAGGGTCAGAGCCCGGGCAATGGAAACCCGCATCTTCATGCCACCCGAGAGCTGCCGCGGATAAAACGCGGGCACTTTGTCCAAACCAACCAAGGCAAGCATCTCCCGCGCCTTGGTCTTCCTCTCCGCCGAAGGAACTCCCCGCAACCGGAGCGGCAACTCGGCGTTACCTTCCGCCGTGAGCCAGGGGAGCAGGGTGGCGTCCTGAAAAATGAATGCCTGCCGGTCGCGGGCACCCTTGGGTGTCGTGCCGAGCACGGTCAAACCGCCTTCCGTCGCAGGATTGAGTCCGGAGACCAGCTTGAGAACGGTGGATTTTCCACAGCCGCTGGGTCCGATCAGGGTGATGAAATCCCCGGGCGCCACATCCAGATTGATCGTGTCCAGCACCAGCGGCCCGCTGCCGTAGCGCTTTTTCAACGAGGTAAATTTGACGATGGGCGCGGCTGCCTCCATGAGTGTTCCCGAATGGACACAAACGCGCCCAAAACGCCAGCCACATTGCCGTTCGCGGCGTGGCAGTCCATGGCACCGGCGGCGGCGGCGCGCGAGTTGCATGCGCGCATCGCCGCCCTGCCCGCTCCGTTGCGCAGTGCGGCGCTGGCCTGGATAAAACCGGAACAAGAGCTCGCGGCTGACTTAACTGTAGGAGGGGCTTTACGCCCCGATGGATTATCACCCTCGTTGTCAGAATCGGGGCGTAAAGCCCCTCCTACAGCGCAACCACTCCACGGCGTCCCCTACCTGCTCAAAGACCTGTTCGACCTCACCGGCGTGCCCACCCGGGCGGGTTCGACTTTCCTCGACAAGGTCCGCCCGCTGCCTGTGCGCGACAGCCGGATCGCCGCTACACTGGGCCAACTCGGGGCCGTCTGCGCGGGCAAGACGCACCTCGTGGAGTTCGCCTCGGGCCTGACCGGGGAGAATCCCCACTATGGCGACTGTCCGCATCCCCGTTTTCCCGACCGGCTCTCCGGCGGCTCGAGCAGTGGCTCGGCCGCTCTGGTCGCAGCAGGGGTGGCGCCCCTGGCCATTGGCACCGACACGGGTGGCTCCGTGCGGGTCCCCGCCGCATGGTGCGGACTGTACGGCTTCCGGCTGACACCGGGCGACAATCTGATCGCCGATGCCTTTCCACTGGCACCCTCCATGGACACCGCCGGTTGGTTCACAGCCAGCGCGACGGACATGCTGAGTGCGTGGGAGGCAATCGTGTGTAGGGCTGCCGTCCCTCGACAAGCTCGGGACCTTGAGCCTGTCGAAACGGCTAGTCGGCAGGCCATGTCTGGCTCGCAATCCGGCCCGGCGACAAGCGCCGGCCCTACATCCAGCAAGACACCCCACGGCTGCTACCTCAACGCCCGCCGGTTGGTTCCCGACATGAATGAAGAGGTGGCGACAGCCTGCGACTATGCCGCCGCCAGCCTGACCACCCAGGCGGACACCACCAGCGAAGCCTCCCTGTTTGCCTCCTGGCGTGATGCCGTGGAGACGTATGTCACCATCGGCATGACTGAAGCCCACGCCGTACACCGCGACTGGCTCGCACCCTACCACGAGCACTACGATCCGGTGATCTGGCGCCGATTCACCGACGCGGGACATTTCCCATCGGAACAAGTCACTCGCGCCCGGCAGCGCATGGCGGAAATCAGAGTGACCTGGCATGATTATTTCCGAACCTACGATTTTCTTGTGTTGCCCGCCGTGCCCAGCCCGGCTCCCACCAAGGCCGAGGCGACAGTGGAACTCCGCCGCAGTATTCTCACGCTGACATCTCCCGCCAGCCTGGGCGGGTTGTCGGTGCTAACCCTTCCTGTGCCCCTCAAGTCTGGACTGA
>JANMTJ010000572.1:0-4830 GCA_031390295.1 Oleiharenicola sp. | reverse complement strand
GCCGGCGACGTGGCCGGACGCCTCCCAGACCTTCGGGTGCATGATGATCGAGGTCTCGATGCCGACGATGTCGTCGCGGCGCTGCACCATGTCGCGCCACCAGCAGTCGCGGATGTTGCGCTTGAGCTCCACGCCGAGGGGGCCGTAGTCGAAGAAGCCGTTGAGCCCGCCGTAAATCTCAGATGATGCGTAGATGAAGCCGCGGCGCTTCGCGAGCGACACGAGGGCTTCCATGAGGTTGGGGGTTTCGGCGGAGTCGGGCATGGGTAAAAAAGGAGGCTGCTGAGTGAAGGGCGCACCCGCGGGCCGGTCAATGCCGGGCTTCATCAGTCCGACATCCTTTGGTTGGTGGTGGGAGGGACTTTATGCCCCGACATGTCGCGGGGTTAACCCGCTCCCACAAAGAGACCAAGTATCGGTTTGCCAGCAACCGGCGCGGTGTGCACGAGTCTAGGCCCATTCCCATGAAGAATCCCGCCCGTCTTTTGCTTCTGCCCCTCTTGCTGCTCGGTGCCGCCACCGGTTTCGCCCAGGCCCTCAAGCCCGGTTACACGGTGGTGACAGAGATCACTTTTAACGAGCAGGGCGCCCCCGAGGACGCGAAGATCGTCCAGAGCGACGATCCGACGGGCGACCACACCCTGGAACAACTGGCGATGAACATGTCGGAGCAGGACAAGCAGACGCCCCGCCTGAAGGACGGCAAGCCGGTGAAATTCAAGGCGCGCCGCCCGTTCAGTTTTCCCGTGGCGGATGACCAAGGCGAGGCGGCCAACGCCAACCGCCCGGTCCTGCGTGCCGGGCATCAGGACATCCCGGTCTATCCCGAAGACCTGGCCGCGAAGGGCGAGATCGGCGGGGCGATTGTCGAGCTTGCCATCCAAGCCGACGGCAAGGTGCAGGCGATCCGCGCGCTGCGCGCCTCCCACCCGGAGTTCGCCGCCTCCGCCATCGCGGCCCTGGCCAAGTGGACTTTCATGCCCGACGAAAGCCCTGGCGCCCCCGCCGTCTCCCACTGGCGCGCCGCCGTGGGCTTCACCATGAACGGTCGCAATCTTGATTTGAAATGGCGGCTCGCACCCCGGCCGAGCATCGGCAGCTTCACCGTCGGCCGCCTCCCGCCGTCAACGGCGCCGGTGGATATGAAACAGATCCCGCTGGAACCGGTGCCCGCCCCGGCCGTCGCGCCGGCGGATAAGAAGTAAGGCGGCCTAAGGGCTTGCTGAAACGGCCGGGTGATCTCCATCATGGGGATGCTCGGGCCGTTACACCAACCTACCATGAAACGATTGCTCCAAGCGGCGAGTCTCGCCGTGAGCTTGGCCTGTGTCGGGGTTTCCGTCCGGGCTAAGTCCGATAAACCGACCGATGAGATTGGCCGATTCAACACGCCACCGAAGGCATTAAAACGTAGCGAGCCGATATATCCCTACCGGTTGCGGATGGCCGGGCTTAGCGGGGAAGTTCTGGTCAATTTCGTCGTCGATACAAATGGCGATGTGCAAAATCCAGTTATCGTAAGCTCCAATAATCCATGGTTCGAGCGCCCGGCACTGGATGCCATCCTTCAATGGAAATTTATGCCGGGCATCGTGGCAGGGCGCGCCGTTAACACACGGGCCCAGCAGAAGTTGTCCTTCGAGATGGATAGTGCCGGCGGCAAGGCCACCGGGCTATGGACGGTAAGAAAACGCGGCAAAAACGATGGACTTCCGCCCGAGCTGCAGTGGGACAAGCCACCGGTGTCGATCAACACGGCGTTCCCGGTTTACCCCTTGGATAATTTACAGGCGGAGAAGTCCGGCCAGACGAAGTTGAAATTTTTGGTCGGGCCCGATGGCCGGGTGGCCTCGGCCCAGCTGCAGGAAGCAACCACCCCGGAAATGGGGCAGGCTGCGCTGGCCATGATCGACACCTGGGTATTCATACCCGCGGCTAAAAAGGACGGCACGCCGTGTTACGCCGCGCTGGCCATCGAGCATGATTTCAGGATGCGCAACGAAAGCGACGTGCCGGTGGCGAGGGAAGCCTTGCAAATATTACGCTGGCTGGAAAAGAGCCCGGCGAAAATCGCGGTCCTCGCCGATTTGGACGGCGCACCCAAAGCGCTATCGCGACGTCCGCCGGTTTACCCCAGTGCTTTGCGCGCGGCCGGAAAGCCAGGGGAGGCCGTCATTGAATTCTTTATCGACGAAGACGGGGACGCCCAGTTGCCGCACAGTATTTCAAGCTCGGCGCCCGAATTTGGCTATGCGGCAGTGCAGGCCGTGGCCACTTGGCGGTTCGAGCCGGCGCGCAAGGGCGGCAAGATCGTCGTGGCGCGCGTTCGCATTCCGATCGAATTCAAACCGCATGCTCCCTGAGCGCCCACTTCGCGCTTGCGGGGCCGACGGGCCGGGCAAGGGTGGCGGGCTATGAAAGTCTCTTTCACCGCGAAGGAATACCGCCAGCTGCTGGAGCTGGTGCACTTGGGCATGTGGACCGTGACGGGTTACCAGGGCGAGGAGACGGCGGTGGCCAGGCGCTACTTCGCCCTCGACCAGCGCCTCCTCGGGCTGGCAACGGACCTGGGTTGCGCGGATCTCGTCGAGGAGCGCGAGGACGGCTCGCTGCAACCCGGTCCCAAGCTGGCCGAGGACGACCGCGTGCGGGACCTGCAGAGTGAATTCCAGAACGATGTCTTCTGGCACGAGCTGGTGACCCGGCTCGCCGACCGGGATTTCGCCGGCGAACAGGCCAAGCGCACCATGGAGACGCCGGGCGTCGAGCCGCCGCCCTCCCGCGACGAACAGCTCAAGAAGATCGAGGACCGCTACTGGAAGGAATTTGAGAAAAACGACCTGGCGCACGTTGTCGTCTTGCGCGGCGGCCGGGGTTGAGCCAATCAGCGGGGAGCCGCCCGGGCCCGGCGGCCATTCCCCATGAAAAATCACTGCTTTGGTCTGGCCCTGGTCCTGCTGTTCGCTTTGCCCGGAACGGCAGCGGAGCGATTGAAGATTAAGCCGGGTCCGGAGGATCTGGCTTACCTTGAAAAAAACCGCGGAGCGTCGCTGCTCGCGTGGGCGCACCCGATCTATCCGCCGGAGCCCGGGGCAGATTGGCGCGAACGGTCCGTGCGCGTGGCTTTCGAGGTGGATACCGAAGGACGCGTGGTGGACGCCCGGGTCCTTTCGGGTTCGGAACAGTTTCAGGCCGTGGCCGTGGCCGCCGTCTCCAGGTGGAAGTTCCGGCCGGAGATCGTGGACGGACAACCGGCGGTCGCCTCCAAGGCGGTGCGCCTGGTTTTCACTCCGGCGGGCACCCCGAAGAAAACCGCCCGGGACGACATGTGGCCGCCCTACCAGATAGAGCAGGTTGAAGTGTCGCCGCCCGGAGATCCCGCCAACACCGACGCGCTTTACCCACGGTTCCTGGTGAACCGGCGGCTCGCGGGCGAAGTCGAGCTGCTGCTCGGCATCAATACGGACGGGCGGGTGGAGGGGGTGAAGGTCGTGCGCGCGACCCACCCGGATTTTTTGAGCGGAGCGCTCGAGACCGTGGCCGGTTGGGAGATGAGGCCGGCGCGCCAAGGCCGCGTGCCAGTCGAGGGGCAAAAGCTAGCGGTGCTCTCATTCTATCCCGTGGATGAAAATGCGCAGGTGGTCCGGGTGGACTGGCTGGAGCGTAACGGCATCCTGCTCCGCGACCTGCCGGGGACCAAGCCCGAGGAATATTTCGACCGGATTCCGGAAGCGGTGGCGATGGTCGACCCCGTTTATCCCCATAATCTCGCGCAGGCAGGAACGCGCGGCGGCGCCCGCGTAAACTTCAGCGTCAATCATCTGGGCCAGGTGGTGGACGTCACGGTCGGGGAAGCAACCGCACCGGAGTTTGGTCAGGCGGTGGCGGCGGCCATTGCCGCGTGGAAGTTCGAACCGCTGCAACGCAAGGGCGAGGTGTGCGGGGCGGATTTCAGCATCACCTGGCAGTTCACGGAGCCGTTGCCGGACAGCGCCGAACAACGCCTGATGAACAATCTCGGCACGGAACAACAGGCCATCAGTGCCCGTCAGCTCGACCGGCCGCTGTTTCCCCTGTTCACCCGTCAGCCCATCTACCCGGCGGCCCGGCTCGACGCCGGGGAGGCGGGCCGGGCCGAGATCGAGATGATTGTAGACCGGGACGGACGCGTTCGCCTGCCGCACATTCTGGCGGCCAGCCAGCCGGAGTTTGGCTGGGCGGCGGCAACCGCGGTCAGTCAGTGGCTGTTTGAACCACCCCGCAAAGGAGGTCAGCCGGTCGCGGTGCGGGTCATTATACCGGTCCAGTTTCAAGCCCCCGGCGAGCGAGTGAAACCTGAATGATACCTAATACCGCAACCCGAGCTTCCGGTAGACGAAGTGCAGCAGCCAGGCCGGGCCGATCAGCAGGAACACCACGTCGTGGAAGAAGGAGGGTTTCTTGCCCTCGATCTTGTGACCGATGAATTGCCCGATCCAGGCGAGCACGAAGAGAATCAGGCAGCTCTTCCACACCGCGAACGGGCAGACGGCGGCGTGCCACTCGATCAGGCCGTAGCACACCCCGATGAACACGGACATGCCGACGGCGAGGGGAATCGAAAGCCGCAGGTAAAACAACAGGACGGCGAGGGCCACCGGCTGGGTCCAGTTGAACCAGGGCGCTGGTCCGGCCAGCAGGGCGGGCACAGGGATGGACCAGATCAGACCGAGCACGCTGCCGAAGATGATCGGCACGCAGATCCAGTGGATCAGCTCATTGGTGTCATCCTGATGGCTCTCGCCATACTCGGCGAACCATTGGTCGGCGGTCTTCCGGGGTGCGCTCATC
>JANMTJ010000516.1:0-6804 GCA_031390295.1 Oleiharenicola sp. | reverse complement strand
CAAACCCGGCGAGTGGAACACCTACCGTATCACCGCCCTGTCTTCCCACGTCGAGGTGTGGATCAACGGCACACTTTTCAGCGTCCTGGATGATCGGCAGACGGACGCCGCCGAGTTCGCCGGCCGGATCGCCTTCCAGCTCCACAGCGGCGCGGGCCCGGCCAAAATCCAGTTCCGCAACATCCGTCTCGCCGATCTCGGGCGGACCGCGCCGCCCGCGCCCCTGCCGGCCGCGAATCGCGACAAGCCCTTCGCTACCTCTGTGCCGGCCGGCGATGATGGCAAGCCGCTCAACCTCGGGTTCGAATCCGGCAAGCTCGGGGACTGGACCGCGGAAGGCAGCGCCTGGGCCGGGCAGCCCGCCCGGTATGGGGAACCCTCGACCCCCCGGCGCAGGTCGGAAGCGCCTACCGATCCCATCGGCAATTTCTGGATCGGCCCGATCCAGAGCAACCCCGGTATCCCTGGCCAGGGCCGGCTGGTCTCCCAGGTTTTCACTGTCACGCAACCGTGGGCCAGCTACATGGTCGGCGGGGGCCGCGACATCAACCGCACGCGCGTCGAGATCGAGGACGCCGCCACGAGCGCGGTCATCCACTCCTCCTCCGGCAACGATTCCGGCGTCCTGCGCCGCGAGGTCGTCGGTTTCGGGGCGGGCGTCGGCCGGCGGATTTTTCTCCGCCTGGTGGACGAGGTGTCCGAAGGCCAGTGGGGCTACATCGCCTTCGACGATTTCGTCTTCCATGACCGCCAGCCCGATTTCGCCGGGGCCAGCGCCGACACGCAGCGCCAGCAGGACAGCCCGGTGCTGTGGCACCTGCGGCCCAATCCCGCCAAGCCAACGGCCGTCGCCAATCTCGACGCCCAAAAGGTGGTCCGCGGCATGATGCTCGAGGACGGCTTCCAGGCCGAGCTCATCGCCGCCGAGCCCGACGTGCACCAGCCGATCGCCTTCGCGTTCGACGAGCGCGGCCGGATGTGGGTCGCCGAGGCCTACAGCTATCCCAACAAGCAACCGGCCGGCCAGGGCAAGGACCGCATCCTCATCCTCGAGGACAAGGAGGGTGACGGCGCGTTCGAGACGCGGAAAATCTTTGCCGAGGGCCTCAATCTCGTGAGCGGCCTCGAGGTCGGCTTCGGCGGCGTGTGGGTCGGGGCCGCCCCGGAACTGCTGTTCATTGCGGACACCAACCATGACGACAAGCCTGACGGGCCGCCCCGCGTGCTGCTCGACGGTTGGGGTTACCAGGACACGCACGAGACGCTCAACAGCTTTACCTGGGGCCCCGATGGCTGGCTCTACGGCCTGCAGGGTGTGTTTACCAAATCGCTTGTCGGCAAACCCGGCACGCCCGATGCCCAGCGGCTGCCGATCCGCGCCGGGGTCTGGCGCTATCACCCGGTCCGGCACGAATTCGAGATCTTCTCCGCCGGCGGCAGCAACCAGTGGGGCATTGATTTCAACGAGGCCGGCCACCTGTTCATGACGCACTGCCGCAGTTTCAACGGCGGGGGCGGCACGACCCATGTGATTCGCAACGGTCATTACTGGAACCAGGCCAACTCCGACTACGCGCCGTTCATCTCCAATCACGGGCCGGACTTCGCCCCGGACCTGAAGAACTTCCTTCCCTCCTCCGCCCGTTACGACAGCGGCGAGGGCGGCGCAGGCAAGCCCGGCACCACGGCGGTCTACGGCGGCCACTCGCACGTCGGCACCATGATCTACCTCGGCGACAACTGGCCCGATACTTACCGCAACCATCTCTTCACCCACAATCTCCACGGCCACCAGCTCAACCACCAGCACAACGTCCCGCAGGGCTCGGGCTACGAGACCTTCCATGCCGGCCATGACCTGATGTTCACGCCCGATCTCACCTACGTTCCCGTCGACCTGCAATATGGTCCCGATGGCGCTGTCTACATGATCGACTGGTGCGACCACCAGCACTGCCATTCGCCCCGCGATGATATTTGGGAGCGCACCAACGGCCGTATCTACCGCGGTTCCTGGGCGGCAACCTGGAGCGCGCAGCACGTCGATCTCGGCGCCAAGACCGACGGCGAACTTGCCGCCCTGCACACCCACCGCAACGAGTGGTTCGTGCGCACCGCCCGCCGGCTGCTGCAGGAACGCGCCGCCGCCCGGCCGCTCGATCCCGTCGCGCTCGCCTCCTTGCGCACCCAGGCCACCGGCACCGCCGAGATCTCCCTGCAAATTCGCGCCCTGCTGACCCTGCACGTGGTAGGCGCGCTCGATGCCGCCAGCCTCTCCACCCTGCTGCAACACCCGGTCGACACCATTCGCGCCTGGGCCGTCCAGCTCGCCACCGAACGCCCGCAGGCGTCCCTGTTGCCGTCCGAGGCTTTCCTGCGCCTCGCCCGCCAAGATCCGTCCCCGGCCGTGCGCCTCGCCCTCGCCTCGGCGATTCCCGCCCTCCCCGCCGCCCAGCGCTGGGCCCTCGGAGTGACCCTGGCCGCGCACGGCGAGGATGCCACCGACCGCTTTCTCCCGAAGGTGATCTGGACCGGTCTGGCCCCGCTTGTCGCGGCCGATCTGCCCCGGGCGCTGGACCTCGCCGCGCAAACGCAACTTCCCTCCCTCGCCGATTCCATTCAGTGGTATGTCGCCCGGACGGCGAACGGCCGCGAACAGCTGGTGACGCGACTGGCCGGCCTGACGGGTGACGCCGCGAGTCGCGGCGTGCGCCTCCTCGCGTTCAGCCTCGAAAACGAAGCCTCGCTGCCCATGCCCACGGCCTGGCCGGCGGTGCAGCGGCTGTTCCCCGCGGACGAGTCCGCAGCAGCAGCCACCGCGGCCGCGCAGCTTTCCGCCTTGTTTGGCGACAAGGCGGTCCTGGCCCGGACCCGCGCGCAACTGGCCGACGCGAGCACGTCGCGCACCGAGCGCAGCGCCGCGCTCGCCCTGCTCAAGCGGGCAGGCGACACGGCGGCCCTGCCGCTCTATGTGCGGCTGCTCGAGGACGAGGCCTTCCGCAGCGAGGCGATCCCGCTGCTCGCCGGCACCGACGATCCGGCCGCCGCCACCGGCATTCTCCGTCATTTTACCAATCTCCCCGCCGCCGACCGTGCCGCCGCGCTGGCCACGCTCACGAGCCGGCCCGCCCTTGCCCTTGTGCTGCTCCAGGCCGTGAGCGACGGGAGCTTCGACCGGAAGAACCTCAACGCCCTCCATGTCCGGCAACTGCGGAACCTGCACGATGCGCGCGTCGACGGGTATGTCGGCAAGCTCTGGGCCCATGCCGCCGAGTCCGGCACGGACCAGCAGGCGACCATCGCACGGTTGCGCAAGGTTTACAGCGAGGCCCCGCTTTGGGCCTTCGATTCCTCGGCCGGCCGGCCGATCTTCCAAAACCTCTGCGCCTCCTGCCACACCCTCGATGGCGGCGGCGGGAAGCTCGGGCCCGACCTCACCGGTTCGTGGCGCAACGGGCTCGACTACTTCCTGGAGAACATCGTCGACCCCAACGCGGTCGTCGGCCCCGATTTTCAGCTCAACGTCATCACCCGGACCGACGGTTCCGTGGTTTCCGGTGTGGTGGAAAGCGAGACGGACACCGTGCTGGTCGTCCAGACACCGACGGAAACGGTCAGCGTCCCGAAAGCCCAGGTGAAGGAGCGGCAGGTGATGGCCCAATCGCTCATGCCCGCCGGCCTGCTCGAACCGCTGCCCGACCGCGACCTCGTCCTCCTGCTCAAGCTCCTGCTCGAGCGGCGGTGAAAACTCGCCCTACCCGCCGGACTTCTCCGTCGTCGGCTCGATCTTGATCGCCGCGGCCTGGGTCGCGATCTCCGCCACTTCCTCGGCCGGCAGAATGATCAGACCGCCGGACTGACCCCCGGCCACATGGCGGAGGGCGATGCCAAGGACGTTCCCGTCCGCGTCGAACACCGGGCAACCCGGGGAGTATTCCGACGCGAGCAGGAAACGCCGGGGTTTCTCGATCATGCCGGTGATGCTGATGACGCGTACCGCGGGCACGCGCTGCGCCAGCTTGCTGCCGCGGGAGATGTCGAAATAGGTGCCGAGTATCACGGCCTTCGCCGGGGCGGCCAGATTGGCGAAAGGCAGCGCCTCCGCGGGTGCGGTTTCGGGAGCAATGAAGGCGAGGTCGAGGTCCGCGTCCTTGAGCACCACCCGCGCCGGCATCTCCGTGCCGTTCGCCAGCCGCAACTTCACCTCCTTGAATTCGGGCTCATCAAAGCGGACCTGTCCCTGCAGCCCCGGCGGCATCCCGGCCCGTGGGTCAATGCTGCCCAGGGACAGCACGGTCAGGCCGGCGGCGTTGACCAGGGTGCCGTTGATCTCGCGTTTCTGCTCGCGCGGCGGGATCGGACGGTCGCCCTGCATTCCCTTCATCGTCACCACCATTTCCACGCCCACCACCACGTCGGCGTATCGCTGCAGTAGCTTCCGGCCCGCCACGGCCTCTGCTTCCGGCAGGGCCTGGATGGCAGGAGACCACAGGGAGGATGCAAGCGAAGCAACGAGGAGCAGACGGGGCAGGTGTTTCATTTTGTAGTAGATTGCAATTTGAGTTCCACAAAGAGGGTCTGGCCGCGGCGCTGCACCAGCAGCACCCACCACTCGCGCGTGCTTAGCCGGGCGGACTCCCGGGCGGCCTTCAGCTCCGTGACACTGGTTACGGGGGTGCCGCCCGCCTGCACAATCATATCATCGCCACGCAACCCGGCCAGTGCCGCCCAGCCGGAGGGCACGACGCTCTCCACGAGGACTCCCTGCGCCCCGGTTGGCAGCTGCAGGCGCACACGATCATCAAAGGCCACGTCGCGCACGGCATACTCCAGGTCCAGATCATCCCAGAAGGGCATCTCCGCCGCCGGGGTCGGCTGCTCGGGGAGCAGTACCGGCAGGTCGAGCTTCTGGCCGTCACGCCAGAGCGAGACCACCGCGGTGGTGCCCGCGCGGTATTGGCGTATCTGCCGCGCCAGCACATCCGCATCCTCGGCCCGACGGGCCGTCACCGGCGCCCCGTCGAGGGCGAGGATGACGTCCCCCACCCGCAGCCCGGCGGTCTCGGCGGTGGTGCCGGCAAAAATTTGCGTCAGTCGTGCGCCGCCGTCGGACTTGAGGCCGAGGCGGGCCGCCAGTTTTGGTGTCAAGGGTTGCGAGGCGACGCCGAGCCAGGCCTTGCGCGCCTGAGGGGTGATGTTGCGCGGATTGGACCGGCGCAATTCGACCACGGCCGTGAGTCCGGCGCCATTACGCCGGAAATCGACCAGGACGATACGGGTGGCATTCGGGGTATCCGGCAGCAACTGGTCGGTCAGCGCCTGCAACCCTGCGACGCTGGCGACCGGCTGGCCGTCCACTGCGATGATGACATCCTGCCGCCGGAGTTCGGGCTCGGCCTGCCCCGCCGGACCGGCTGGACGGATGTTGTCCAGCCACGCGCCACGCTGGTCGGGCAGGCTCTCATCGCGAGCCAGCTGGCGGGTGATGTCGCGCATGACAGCGCCCCACTCGGGCAGTTCCACCTCCCCGGCCTGGGCGAGTTCCCGCACCGCGAGACTGAACCGGGCCGTGCGGGTCTGTCCGTCATGCCGGTAATCCACCACAAATTCGTCGCCGGGCAACCGGCCCATCTCCCGCCGGGTGAAGCTGGCCACGGAGTTTTCCCTCGTTCCCTCGATGGCGTGCCCGTCCACCGCCACCACGACGTCTCCCGGTGTCAGGCCGGCCCGGGCTGCTGGTGATCCGGCCGCAATGTCGGCGACCAGCACACCTGCCGCCGGGCCTTCCGCCTCCAGTCGCGGCTGCACCGTCACCCCCGACCAGCCGCGGGTCACCCGCCCGTGGGCGATCAGCTGGTCGGCCACGGCCCGGGCAAGGTTGCCGGGAATGGCGCCCCCCAGGTTGGCCACGCCGATTTCATTGATGCCGATGATCTCGCCACGACCGTTGACCAGCGGGCCGCCGCTGTTGCCGCCAAAGATGCTTGCATCGTGCAGAATCCAGCGCACGGCCTCGCCGACGTTTTCGCCGTCGAGAATCATTCTGATGGTGTCGGGCAGCACCAGTGATGCATTGGAGACCACGCCGCGTGTCATCGACTGCGAAAGGGTCGCCGGACTGCCCAGCGCGTAAACCGCATCACCCATCACCACGAGGGAGGAATCAGCAAAACGTGCGACATGCAGCGGAGCGGCCTCAGGCGGGCGCCTGGCCAAGTCGAGTTGCAGGACGGCCAGATCCGTCAGTGCGTCCTGTCCCACCAGCCGCGCCTGCAGCTTGGTGCCATCGGTGAAATAGCACTGGTAGAAGTCCGCGTCCTGGGCGACGTGATAATTCGTGATGACATGACCCCGGGCCGAAATGATCGCCCCACTGCCGCCCACGCGGGCCTTTTGCAGCCGCCCCTGGTCCGGACGCAACCGGATGGCCTCGATGCGCACCACCGCGGGGAAAACCTCCGCCACTCCCGCGGCCTCGGCCGGGACCGCCGTTTCAGCCGCTGCCGTGGCCCCCAGCGTCAATCCGAGCAACAATCCGACAACTCCACGCACGGGGCACCGCATCTTGGGGGGCTGCATAAGGGACCCACTTCAAGTGCCAGCGACTGGTCCGAAGGCAAGTCACAACTCGGCTAGGCCGGTTGGCTCGCCGCGACAAATTTCCCAATGATCCCATCAAAGGAACCGTTGGTGAAGAAGACGACAAGCTGGGGTTGCTTGGCCGCCTTTGTGTTGGCCACGAGTTTGTCGAGCAACGCAGCATTGGTTTCCGCCGTGTAGGCGTGGACGCCCTGAAGGTCGAGG
>JANMTJ010000474.1:0-6134 GCA_031390295.1 Oleiharenicola sp. | reverse complement strand
TACACCTTCGGCCCCACCTTCCGCGCCGAGAACTCCCACACCTCGCGCCACGCTTCCGAGTTCTGGATGATCGAGCCCGAGGTCGCCTTCTGCGACCTCCACGGCGACATGGACCTGGCGGAGGCATTCGTGAAATACCTCATCCGTGACATCCGCACGCACTGCGGCGGCGATCTCGAGTTCTTTTCCAAGTTCGTGGACAAGGAGCTGCTGGCCCGGCTCGACTTCGTGTTGGACAAGCCGTTTGTCCGTTGCAGCTACTCCGAAGCCGTCGAGATCCTGGGCAAATCCGGAATGACTTGGGAGCATCCCGTCGCGTGGGGCGACAACCTCCAGTCGGAACACGAACGCTATCTCACCGAGGAGCACTTCAAGTGCCCGGTCACTGTCTACAACTACCCGCGGGCGATCAAGGCGTTCTACATGCGCCAAACCGACGGGTGCGCCCCCGGCCGCGAGACCGTCGCGGCGATGGACCTGCTCGTGCCCGGCATCGGGGAGATCATCGGCGGCAGCCAGCGCGAGGAACGGCTGGACAAGCTCCGCTCCGGCATGGCGCTGCACCACCTCAACGAGAAGGACTACTGGTGGTATGTCGACCTCCGCCGCTACGGCACCGTGCCGCACGCCGGCTTCGGCCTCGGCTTCGAGCGCATGCTCATGTTTGTGAGCGGCGTCGCGAACATCCGCGACGTCATCCCCTTCGCCCGCACCCCCGGCACCGCGGAGTTCTGAAAGGTGGAACCCGACCTCCGGGTGGGTTCGATTGGCTGAGCCAGCCCGCTCTGGTCGGGACTGATGCTTGCTGTGCATGCAAACGAATCAGAAAAGACACATATAGCTTGGGCAGTCGCATCCCTACTTCAGTTCGAGGCGGGCAAGCCATTGGCGTTTTCAGTCAAACGTTGAGAGATCAACTCCTGAAATAACGGAGCATTGGTAATCGAGAAGCTGTCCAGTGACGATCTGTCAAATAAGCCGCGCGGTGGCATCATGGCCCGCGCCCCGCTATTGTTGGCGCGTGGGTTCATTTGTTGCGGACTTACGGACAAGGACGAGGAACTGGCCATCGGCCAGGGCGACGGTGTAGTTGCGGCGCAGGATCTCCTGCCAGTGCCCGCGCAGGTTTTCCGGCGTGCGGTCGAAGCTCGGAAGAGACCAGCCGTAGTTGAGATCAGGCAGACGAAAGAGCGCCACAGCCTTGGTGTCGGGACTGGCAAACCACTGGTCGAGCTGCTCGCGGGTGGCGAAGTGCAGCCGCGCGGCGGTCGCAGGAGGCAGTTCGCCGGTGTAGGCGAAGGAGCCCATGCGCAGCTCCGGCGGCACGGCACGCCCGGTCTCGGTCGCCAGGATGAGATTGGTGCCGATGAGCGGTGCATTCGGTGGCACAGTCCGGTCAATCAATTCGCGGGCGGCGGCCAGTTGGCCGGGCAGGTCGGGGTTGTAGCGCGGGGCGTTGGGCGTGAGCAGGGAACTCAACGAGCCTCGGCGTTCCGTGAAGTCATTGCGCAAGAGCAAAGGAGCCGTGCCGAACTGCACGACGGCCAGCCCGAAAAGTGCCGCCAGGGTCAGCGCCGGCTTCATTTCCCGGCAGCCATCGTACAACCAAGCCGCCGCGCTCAAGGCCAGCGGCAGCAGAAACGGCACGGCATATTCCTCGTAAACACCGCCTGGCAGCAGGTTGGCGCCGAGGGCGGCGACCGCAGCGAAGAACACGGCGCCTTCGCGGCTAACGAGCCAGCGCCGCCGCAGGGCGATGCCGGCCGCGATGATCGCCACGAGCCAGACAGCTGGGGCCAGGGTCGTGATCTCCTGCCAGGCGAGATGCCATTGTTTGTTCGGAACAGAGATCCGGTGAAACTCATAGACCCAATACCAGGCGTTTCCCGGGGTCATGAGGGCAAAAGGCAAAACAGTGATGGCGAGTCCGACAGCCATGCCGCCGATGGCGGCATGCAACTCGCGAGCGACAGACCGGCGCCCCGGCCACAACGCGGCGACCCAGATCAGGCCGAAGAATGGCGCGGCCGGAAGCCGGGTGGCGACACCAAGAGCGCCAAGGAGCCCGATCAGGAAATTGCGGCGGGGGCCGCCCGGCAGAGCGAGGAACACCCACGCGGCCATCATCACGAGCAACGTCGTCAGGCCGTAGGTTTTACCCAGATGGATGAAATACATCCACGGGGCCGAAAGGGAAAACCCGAGGGCAAAGACCAGACTCCAGAATGGGCGTGTGCGGCGGGCGAGCCAACGGGCGGCGATCGCGAGGGCGATTGCACCCCACAAGCCGTTGACCATGCGCTGGGAGAAAAGCCCGAAGCCGGCAAAACTCAGCGGTACGCTGTTCACATAGGGCGTGAGCGGGGGCTGCGTGAAGCCGAAGTCACGGTACGGCACCTCGCCCTCCGCCACCGCGCGGGTGACCACGGCGTAGAACCCCTCGTCGGTGTTCAGCGCGCCGAACAAAACGTGCCAGCCCGCGCTCACCAAATGCACGACGACACCCAGAACAATGGCAGCCAGCACAAAGGCGAATGGGCTTCGAAACGCGCCGTCGGAGCGGCTCGCAGATGGCGGAGGGACGGAGGAAACGGAGTCCATGCTGGATTCAGGCCTGCCCAAAGAGCGGAGGAAAGGAGGCATGCGCCTCGCTATGGTTGCTGCTATTTAGACTTTGACCTCAACGCGCTTGCCCGACGCCGCGGAGGCGTAGATCGCCTCCACGATGACCATGTCGCGCCGGCCCATCTCGCCGGGCACGCGCGTCTGCTTGCCGTCGCGCACGCACAGAGCAAAGTCATCGATCTGCAGGGCCTGCTGGCTGGCCGGCACTTTGACGGCCACCGGACCGCGGCTGGTGGACGCCCGGATGCCGCCATAGCCGTAGGCCGGCCCAACCTCGTACCAACCGCCGGCCGCCTCGGCCCGGAAATCGTTCCGGTTGTCGTTGTAGCTGGTGTAGCCCTCGGCGCGCGCGCCGTTCGCAAACTCCATGGTCCAGTTGATGCTCTCCTCGACATCGCGGAAGAATTCCGGGCGCTTCTTCGGCAGCTCGCGCGCGGTGATCGCCACCGGCGCCGCCCCGGACGCCATGAAGGTCTCCTGGATCACATAGACCCCGAGGTCCATCAGCGGGCCGCCGCCCGCCAGCTTTTTCTCCGCGCGCCATTGCGGCCGGCTCATGGTGAAGCCAAAGCCGCCGTCCATTTTCATGAACGGGCCGAATTCCTGGGTCCGCACCAGCCGGCGCAACTCCTCGTGAAACGGATCGAAGTGCAGCCGGTAGCCGATGGAGAGTTCCACCCCGGCCGCGCGGCACGCGGCGATGATGGCATCACATTCGGCCACGGTGTTGGCCATCGGCTTCTCACAGATGACATGCTTGCCTGCCTTGGCGGCGGCGATCGAGTGCTCCGCATGCAGCCCGTTCGGGGTGACGACATAGACGATGTCGATGTCGGGATTGTCCGCCATCCGCGCCATCGTGTCGTAACTGTAGATGCTCGTTTCGGGAAATCCGTGATCCTGGGCCCACTTGGCTCCCTTCTCGCGTGAGCCCGTGACCACGCCTGCCAGCCGGCAGTGCTGGGTCAGCTTCAGGGCCGGCCCGAGCTGGCCCGAGCTGTATCCGCCGAGACCCACGAGGGCGACACCGAGTTTTCTTTTCGCCGGATCAAGGGCGAGGAGCGAGCGCGGAGCCAGGGCCAGGACCCCGGCCGTGGACAACTGGCCAAGAAAACGCCGGCGGGAAACGTTGGGGAAAACAATCGGGGTATTCATGAGGGGTTGCTCATATTCTCCCCAAAAGCCCATTTCAGCAAGCCACCACTCATTCGGCCAGCGGCAATTCCACCCGGGCGAGCAATCCCGGGCCGTCCGGCCGTGGCTCCAGGCTGAGCGAACCCCGGTGCAGCCGTGCGATCGTGCGGGTGATGGCCAATCCGAGACCCAGGCCCTGCTGTTCCCTTCTGGCCCGGTCAAACTGGCGGAAGGCCGCGATGCCGGAACGTTCCTCGGCGGTCATGCCCGGACCCTGGTCGGTCACCTCGAGGCGGTAGAGCCCGTCCACGACGACGCCGGTCACGTTTACCGCCGTGCCCTTGGGAGAGAACTTGAACGCATTGTCCCCCAGCTCGCCCGCCGCCGCGCGCAGCCACTGAGGGCTGATGGCCACCGCGGCGGCGCTGCACGCCAGGTGCAAATCGGCGGAGCGACCGGCGCGTTCGGCGACCCCAAGCATCTCGTCCTCGATACCGCTGCCGGCCTCGACGGCCGCCGTGGGGTCGCTCCAGCCGTATTCCTTCAGTTGCTCGAGTTGGAAATATTGCACCAGCTTGCGGGCCAGCACCTGTTGCCGCGTGGCGCTCTGGTGGATGGCGCGGGCCAGCTCGCGCAGCTCGGTCTGGGACACCGCCCCGGGTTCGGCCTCCAACATCGAGGCGATGCCCAGGATGCCGTTGAGCGGGGTCAACAACTCGTGCGCCCATGGGGCCGCCAGCTCGCGGCGGTATTCCTCGGTGTAGTGTCGCAACCGGTCGGACAATGTCTCCCGTTTCGCCATCACTCCGGCGATGCCCGCCAGCAACTCCTCGCGCGTAAACGGCTTGGTGATGTAGTCGTCTGCACCCAGCACCATGCCCTTGCGCTGGTCCACCCGGCTGTTGCGCGAGGTCAGAAAAATGAGCGGAATGTCACTCAACCCCGGTTGTTGCCGGAGCGCCTCGAGTACGCCAAAGCCGTTCAGGCGGGGCATCTCGATGTCACAAAGGATGATCTCGGGCCTGACCTTGGCGGCAAGTTCCAGTCCGGCCAGACCATCGACGGCGGTGTGCACCGTGTGGCCAGCCGCCTGCAGGTGCGTCTCAATCCAAGTACGCCAGCGCGCGTCGTCCTCGATGATGAGAATGGTCAGTAATTTGGCGGAGGGCTTCTTCACGCCGGTGAAGCTGGTTGGTTCAAACATAATCCCCTCGGGCCGGCCCTAGCCCGATGACCTGAAGCATAACCCGCCAGGCCCCGTCGTCCAGTATTTCCCTCAACCCGGCAGCTTGAAGGTCTCGAATTGCCGTTTCAGTTCCATCATGAAAGCCGCCGCCCCGGCGCCATTTACCACCCGGTGGTCAAAAGTGAGTGAAAGTGTCACGACCTCCATCGGATAGACGACCCCACTGTCCTTCATCATCTTCTCGTGGGCCGAGCCGATGAACAGGGTGCTCATGGCGGGGGGTACGACGATGGGCGTGGCATTCTCCACCCCGAATGCACCCAGACTGGAAATGTTCAACGGCGCCTGCACCTCGGTCAACTTGCCGGCCCGGGTCTCTTCAATCGTGCGCCCGTAGGCCGTGACGAATTCCGTCCAGCCCAGTTTGTTGGCCCCGGTGATGGCCGCGGTGCCGAGGCGATCGCCTTCGAGCGCCACCGCGACCCCGAGGTCAAAGTCCACGAGTTCATGGATGATCGCGTCCTTGTTCACCACGCGGCGGAAGCCCGCGTGCTGCTCCATCGCGCGGATCACGCACCAAGCCATCATGGCCGAAGGTGAGGCCGCGGCCTTGCCCTGCCGGGTCTTGGCCTGCTCGCGCGCCCGGCGAATCCCCTCCCAGCGGCAGTCCATGAGCAGGTTGGCGGGCACGACCGTGTCGAGGCGACGCGTGATGGCGGGGGAAAGGGCCGGCGGGCGGACGATGCCTTGCATAAGCGAAGGGGTTGAGGAAACCACAGCAGCGGGAACAGCCGACTTGGCGGCGACGGCGGGCGTTGCCCTGGCCGGTGCCTCCTTTTTTGCCGGAGTCACCACGGACAGCCCGGCCACGCTGGCCGCATCACCGGTGACGAGCGCGATGGCCTGGCCGATGAGCACGGTGTCATCGACCTTGATCTGCCAGGCCTTGAAAGTGCCCGCGAAGGACGACTCGACGGGATAGACCGCCTTGTCCGTCTCCAATTCGCACAGCACCTCGTCGGGCCGAACGGAGTCACCGGGCTTCTTGTTGAGCGTGACCACGCGGGCCGAGCGCAGGCCCTCGCCCATGATCGGCACATGGACAATGATGTCGTTGGTGCCCGCCACGAGGGTGTTCTGCGGGCCGTGGGGATCGATGGCGACAACCGGTGCGGGCGGGGTGGCCGCC
>JANMTJ010000512.1:0-1707 GCA_031390295.1 Oleiharenicola sp. | reverse complement strand
CCATTCGACGGAACCCTGGCAGACATCGCGCACGCCCCAGGCGGCGCCGCCGTATTGCTCCAGGCCGTGCGGGGCGGAGAAATGGATGGACGCGTTGTGGTCAAACCACGGCAGCACGTCGTTGAGGCGCGACACCCCGGGGTCGGCGCCGGCCAGCCGGGGCAGCGGTGCCACCGGCAGGTGGGCCGGCCTGGCGGACAAGGCATACTCGGCGCGGGCCGCGCTCACGGCGGCCGGGAGCCGGGTGGCACCTGCGTGGGAGCCCAGCATGATCACCCCGAAGCTCCGGACCGGCTTGGTGCGTAGCGTCGCATACGGGCCGCCCCGTTCGATCCCGTCGGCGTAGAGCGATCCGTCCCCGCCCAAGGCGGCCAGCGTGCCGGGTTCGGCGGCCGCGAGGGCGAAACACGCCCCGGGTTGATGCCGGCCCATGAGACTTTCTTCATCCGGCTCGAAGGTGATCCAGCCCGCGGGAGCAAACACCTCCGCCTTGGCGGGATGCTCGAACTCGGTTGCACCGATCACGACCTGGTGGGTGACAAGAAACACGTACGCGCCGCCCGCGACCACCCGCAGCTCGAGAAACGAGGCGGATAGTTCCTGCGAGCACCAGACGCGCGCCTCGATCACGTCGGCACCCAGACGGTAAATCCAGCGCACCATACCCGGCTGGAGGACAAAGGCGGATGGCACGCCCAGCTGCCGCCACTCGCCAGCGCCGCGCCGGAGAAAAACGCGCTGGCCGGAGGCACGGACGACGTTGAGCGCGTTGCGCACCACGGAAAGCAGGCGGGTGAAGCTCGGGTTGCCGAGGTAGGCTTGGGCGCCGAAAATCCCCGCCGCGTAGCAGGTGACGCCAAATTGGTCGTCATCGATCCATAGGGCCCGTCCGGACCGGAGGATATGACCGTGCGAACGGGCGATGGCGGCTTCCTTGTCCCGGGAAACGACATGAGTGTCCGCCGCATGAAAGAACGAGAGCAGTCCGCCCTCCGGGCCGCGTTCCTCATGCCGGCGCTCGCCCGGAAACCAGGCCTTCCAGTCGGACTCGGTCGGCGTGTCGCCATGCTGCCATGGCGAGTGTAGGAAGACGGACATGGGCCGGAGGGCCGGGTCAACGCGCGCCACCTTGGCGGGTTCGTCGGTGAGCCAGGTCGCCGGGAACAGCTCGCGCAGGAGGGCGAGATCCTGCGGCCCCGAGGCGGCGGGATGGTCGGCCAAAAACCGGGCGACGATGACGTATTCGGTGGAGGCGCCCGGTGCCAGATCGCGGGCACGGCTTTGCAGGCCGGCGACGGCGAACTCGTATTGCAGTCGCCGGGAAGGCAGCGCGGGCAGACGGACGGCGGCGGGTTCACCGGTCAGCCGGTGATCGGCGCCGAAAAACTGAGTGCCGTCGGTGCAGAAACCCGCGGCGCCGTCGGCGCAGGCCACGGCGAGCCACGGGTGGTGGCCACCCGTCATGGCCTGGTTCTGGCGGGCGAGGACGACCCAGCCGAGCGTGGCATCGTGCACGGGCAGGAGGTCAAGGTATTGCGAGGTGTAGGCCTCGTTGTTGCGCACCGCGCCCTCGTCGGCGAGTCCGAGATCCTGCGCGTGCAGGACCTCGACCCGGCGGGGGGTGGCGGCGGTGTTGCGCACCCGGATTCGCCAGGCCCAGGCGGGGTGTTGCGGATGCAACTGCAGGACGGTCGAACACTCCAGTCC
>JANMTJ010000502.1:0-4794 GCA_031390295.1 Oleiharenicola sp. | reverse complement strand
GAGGGCCCCGGCGGTCGGAGCTCCGGCCGAGCCGGTGCCGACCCCGGCAATCGAGACCGAACCGGCGGTGAGGCGAACGTCGCCCGAGAAGGTGTTCAGGCCACTGACGAAAAGCGCCTGCGTGCCGGTCTTGACGAAACCTTGCGGGGTGCCGGCGTCACTGATCACGCCGCGCAGCGCAATCGTGCCGCTGGCGGCGCTGATCGTGGGCGTACCCGCCAAAGCCAGGTTGAGCGTGACGGTCTGCGCCGCGGCTCCCTGATTGCTGATGTCCCCGGCGAGCGTGACCGGATTGCCGGCGAGGGTGAAAGCCGCAGCGCCAGCATTGAAGGTGAGGCGGCTGATCGCCAGATTCGCGAGATCGTTCGTCAGGCTGGACAAAGCGGAGGAAGCGAAGGCAAGTGAGTCGCCATTGCCGGGCCCCTGCCCGCCGAACCAGTTGGCGCCAACGCTCCAGTTCGCCGAGGTCGGATTTGCGCTCCAGACGGCGCTGATGTCACCCGGCAAACCAGCGGCCACGTTGGAATTTACCGACTCGTAGGCTCCCTGCCGGGCCGTGACAACGTAGTAATGGGATGTGCCGTCCACGAGGCCGGCATCGACATAGCTCGTGCCGGTGAGGTCCGCGGCAATGAGCGAGTAAGGGCCGCCGCTGGCCGCCGCGCGTTTGAGGTCGTAGCTGTCGGCGCCCGGTGACGCGCTCCAGTTCAGCGTAACCTGGGCGTGACCGTTGATCGCCACGAGATTGGGCGCCGCGGGCATCAACTGGCCCGTGACGGACGCGTGGTCGTAGAAACCCGTGATCGCGACGGCACTGCCCGAGGCGACGGCGAAGCCGACGTGGACGAGGCCGGACATGGGAACGGTGGTCGAGCCGACCGTGAACCAAGTCACGCCGTCACCCGATTGGTAGGCCGTGAACGTATCGCCGCTCCGCGCGAGACGGTACCAGGAGGGCATTTGGTCGGGTCCGGTGTAGGCATTGCCAGTCACAACCGTCATCGCCGATCCGGTCTCCGCGCGCGAGCCGAAGCGGGCGACGCGGAAGCCCTCGTCACCCACGACCATCGCCTGCGTCTTGGCGTCGGGCGCCAGTGATTCGCGAATCATGAGGCCCATGCGGGCGCCGCCTCCGGCACCGGCCCGCGAGCTACCGAAGAGGCGCGCCGTGATGGTCGTATCGCCGCTGACGGTGGCAAAGAGGAACCCGAGGCCGTCGGCCGTGCCCCCGATGCCGGAGCCGGAGCCATTCGGAAAAAACGTACCTCCGCCGAGAGGAGAATAGGTGGGCGCGCCGGCCACCGCGACCGGGCCGACGTCGCGCTGCAGCCAGCCGTCAGGCAGGGAGGCGGTCGCGGCCTGCGGGGTGGCCGAGACTTCCGTGGTCGCCGCGCCCTGGCCGGCCTGGTTAGCCGCGGTGACCCGGTAATAATAGGTCGTGCCGTTGACGGCGGTGGTGTCGACATAGCTCGTGAAGAGGCCCGGATTGGAGGGGAGGGTCGTGTAGGGGCCCGCGGCGGCCGTGGCGCGCGAAATGAGGTAGTTGTTGGCCGAAGGCACCAGAGTCCAACTGAGGGTGACGCTGCTCACGCCCGGCTCCGCGGTGGGACCGGTGGGCGTGGCCGGAACCGACGCGGGGTAACCGGAGACGGAGGCATCCAACGTGTAGGCGAGCGAGCCGTAGCCAAAATGATCGTCGTGAGTATAGGCCTCGGGCCGGTAGAGGGCCGCGATCGCCGTGACGTTGGGCGCACTGAGTCCGCGACGGACGACGTAGTGGTTGTAGATCATCTCCCAGATGGGCCGCCGGAGGCGGCCGCGGTCGGAAGCCGACGCCCAGTATTGGTTCACGTCGTCGCAGTTGTCGTAGCTGGCGTAAGGCATGTCCTGCCAGAGCGCGAAGCCGGCGACGTATTCCGCGCCGGCCAGCAGCCGGTTGTTGTCGTAGCTGAAGAGATCGACGCTCTGGTTCCACGCAATCTGGCAGAAGGTCGCAAGGAGGCCGACCCCGAGATTGTTGTGCTCCTGATCGCGCCCGGTCTCCTGCCATTGGCCGAGACCGTAAGGCTGGCCGGGACCGCCCGGGTGGAGCGCGAAGATCGCATTCTGAATGCTGCCGTTGCCGGCGCCGTTCTTGTAATACTCGATCGCCTCGTCGAATATTGCGTAGTCGTCGCAGAGCACGCCGATGGCTCCGAGCGCGGCGATATTGGCGGCGTCCCAGTTGGCCCAGTAGTGGGAGATGCAGGTGCCGCGATGATTGACGAGGAAGTCGTGGCAGATCGGATAAAGATACTGCGTCATCATGTTCTTGAAGCGGTCAAAATCCGCCTGCGCCCAGCGCGTGCCGACATGGATGCGCAGGATCTCGCCGACGACGGCAAACTGATAGATGTAGAGCCCGCTCAGGCCGGGCTGGTCGGTGCCGGACGGCACCTGGTTAACCGCGGCGGACCAGAGATTGCAGATGCGGATGGCGTTGTCGGTGTGCGCCGGACTATCGGTGATGTAGCCGCGCATGGCGTTGAGATAGGCGGCCACGGCGTCGGTCGACGCACGCTGGCGACTCGCGCCCATGTTCGCCTGCGGCGCAGGGTTGTAGGTGCTCTGCGCTTTCGCATCGAGGAGCAGCGCGTTCCAGCTGTCGATCCATGGACGCTCGCCGGCCGCGACCTTTGCTTTCATGCGATCGAGGTCGGCCTGCGTGTGCAGGCCGCCGGGGTGGATAAGGGCATGGGCCGCGGGGGCAAAACCGACAAGAACAGCGCAAGCGAGGGCAAGCGGCCAAATACGCCGTGTAATCAGTTGGAGAAGTGCATTCATGGGGTTTCCTGGAGAATTTCGGCGCGGAGAGAAAGCGGGAGATCATCCGGCTGGGCGGCCGGACCGCACGGGCGTTCCGACGGCGCCATGCGGAATATTATCGGGTAACTGACGCCGGGTGAAAGCGGATGGGCCCGGCGCGTGGAGGAAAGTGGCGCGCGTTCAGCCCGGCAATCGGCCGGGCTCTGAGCATAGGGGGTTTGGGGTGGGCAACATCGGGGAAGGCATCGCAGGGTGAGCGAGCAGTATCGCGCGGCAGCAGTGCTTCAACCGGTGTGTCGGTTTCACTGGTAACTCAAACGCGGTACTGTTCGGTTTCGCGCTTTCCTGTGGGCCGAGTCCTGTCGGCGGATCGCGCGGCCCACACGGCGCTGACAAAAGGTGGCGCGCGTTGACCCCTACGCGCTTGGCCCGCTCACGCTCAGACCAGCGCACCGGGGTCAGTGCACTCATACCAAACGCCCGTTGTTTTTTGACTATTGTCATCGCGAGGTGCGCATCGCGCGCCGTGGCGATCCAGCTGGATTGCTTCGTCGCTTCGCTCCTCGCAATGACAGTCTAAAAGCAAAGGGACGTTGGTATCAGAGGCATGATGCGCCCTGTGCTAATCACAGATTTTCAGGGCCGGAAACACATCACCGGCTGGCGCGACGGGGAAGCTGGGTGCGCTCCCCGGCTCGCAACGCGCGGTTGGCCATGAGCGGCCTGCCGCTGCTTTGAGATATCCTGCTACACCGATCAGATCTGCTTGGTCTGCAGCTAGCTTCCATCCTTCCCCCTCCTCAGGATAGCTGAGGGATGCATGCGGCGCGCCCTAGGGTTTCTTCCCGGCCGGGCTGGCTTTGGCGTCATTAGCTTCCGGCGGAGCTGGTTTGACGTCCGTCTCGATGACTTTGATGTCGCCCATCTCGACACGGCCCTCGCGGACCGGAAGCTCCCGCCACGTCGGCAACTCGGTCTGCCGCCCGAAGAGCGGCGCGCCGGTGGCCACGAGCGCGGGCACGACATCGCTCATCCAGACGCCCTGCCGCTCCGTGCTCATGCGCGCGCGCCAGAGCAATACCTGGTCGCCCTTGAGGGAGGCGGCAAAGTCGTAGGCGCTGACGATGATGAAGTAGCGGCCCTCGGCCACGGCATCGCGGATTTTGTCCCAGTCCTGTTGCGACAGGCCGAGACTGCCCGTGGCAGCGAGCTTGGCCGAAAACGCGGCGCCGGCGACCAGCGCGACCATTTCGTTCTGGTTGAAGTCCGTGGCGGTCGCCTGCGTCGCGTTGTTCCGGATTTCGGCCGGCGCCATCGTGCCGCCCTCGCCGGTCGAAAGGTCGAGCGCGCCGTGCTCCGTCACGAGCGGATTCAAGCACCCCCACTCGACGGCGATGATCAGCGAGGGCAGGGTCTTGTTCGCGTCGGGCCGGAGCGCCTGCAGGATGTATCCTTCTTTCGCCAACG
Source organism: Oleiharenicola sp. (assembly GCA_031390295.1). Lineage (GTDB taxonomy): Bacteria > Verrucomicrobiota > Verrucomicrobiia > Opitutales > Opitutaceae > Lacunisphaera. The sequence continues at coordinate 522 of JANMTJ010000502.1, read as the reverse complement.
CCTGGCCGAGCTGACGCAGAACCTCTTCCCGCTTGGGCGGCTCTTCACCCGCCACGATCCTGCCGGCCTCCTGCCAGCCGAGGATGACCGGCACGTAGTAGGCCGGCTTGTCTGGCGTCGGACGCGGGATTTTCCTCCCTTCCTCGGTCAGGTCGGCATTGGCCACCACGGCGGCGAGGTTGCGCGATGCGGCATGACCGGCCGCACTGAAGCCCGCGAAGCAAAGGACGAGCAGCGCCAGTAACGGGACCGGACAGAAACGTGGAATCATGATTGGAACAGCCTAAGAATGTCGGGAGGCCGAAAAGAGAACACGCCGCCCAGGTTTCCCGGGGCGGCGTGGGTAAGAATGCGAACGTTCAGTCGGTTCGAGGTCAGAATTTCAGGACGGTGGTGAACTCGTAGCTGATCGGCCGCTGGTAGAGCGCGACGCGGCCGGGCACGGCTTCGCGGTACGGGATTGTCAGGTCTCCGCCCGGCGGGCGAAGGGTCACGCCATCATCCTGATAGAACACATCCTTG
>JANMTJ010000491.1:0-5225 GCA_031390295.1 Oleiharenicola sp. | reverse complement strand
TCCTTGGTCTTCGGGAAGGGCAGCCAGATTTCCACCGCGAGCCGCGTGATGCGCCGGGGCTTGTCCGTGGACATTTCCTTCGTCACCGCCCAGCGCACGCCCGGAATGTCGGTGCCGAGCTTCAACTTGGCGGCGATGGCCATCGTGGTGACCATGCACGACGCCAGCGAGGCCGCGGTCAGGTCGGTCGGCGAAAACGCCGCACCGCGGCCGTGATTGTCCTTGGGCGCGTCGGTCTCGATGACCTGGCCGGAGGGGCCGTGGGTGAGCTGACAGTTGAGCCCGCCTGTGTATGTGCCGGTGCTTTTGACCATGCAGAGAGTTGGCCACAAAGAGTCACAAAAAGACACAAAAAATCAGCGCTGTTCCGTCATCAGGTATTTCTTCACAGACATCACGGGAGATCCGAAGTTAATCAACAATCCGGTTTCAATCCGTGCTGAGTGCAAGTACCCGAGTATTTGGGCGACATGCTCGTCCACAATCGCCTTCACCGCCTTAAGTTCAACTACGAGCATCCCCTCGATAAGTAGATCGGTATAATATTCACCCAGAGCCGTTCCATCCTCATCGTACACGGCAAGGGGATACTGCTGCTCCACCTGGATACCAGCCTTCCTCAGACGGTGGGCCAAGGCGTTTTCATATACCTTCTCGTTATGTCCGTGCCGATGATACCGATGAATAGCGAAAGCAGTCTCCCGCACTACATCGCACAACTGATTGATATGCTCGAATTTCATGGGCTCTCCTTTTTGTGTCTCTTTGTGACTTTTTGTGGCCCATTGTCTTGTTAGGTGAATTTGTTCAGCCGGGCGGCCACGTCGGCACGGAGCCGGTCGAGGTGCGCCAGCGCGAATTTCTCCACTGACAATTTGTCGTCGTTTACCAGCGGCGTGAGGTCCATCGCCCAGGTGACCGCCTGGGCCCGGTCGGTGGCGTGCGAGGTGTGGAAGGTGGCGTTGGCCAGGCGGCGTCCGGTGATGGCCCGGTCGTAGCGCTTGCCCCCGGCAATCTGCGACTTGAAGACGCCGATCAGCTTCGCTGCCAGAGCGGGGTTGACCGAGTCGTCGAGCAACACCTTGTCGGTGTCCACCAGCCAGTCGAGGTTGCGCCAGACTTCGCAGCCCAGCACCTGCTTCGGGCGTTTCGCCTTGGGCAGCGCCCGCAGGGCCTCGAGGCAACGCAGGAAGACAGCGACATGCGTGTCGTGCTTGTCGGCCGGATTGTGGAGATAAACGATCTTGGCCGGGCACGCGGCGAGCAGGGTGGTCAGGTCGCCCAGCACGGCTGCGGAACGACCGCTTTTGACCACCGTGCTCGGATGGGCCAGCTGGATGACGGCCGAATACTTGCCGAGCTTCGCCGCGAGGCGTTGCTCAGCCCGGCGGACCGCCTTCATCCGCTCATCGGTGTGGTGGGCGAATTTCCCGGCACGCGGGCTGCCGCTGCCATCGGTCAGCACGACACCGGTGAACCAACGGTCCTTGCGGCCATGGCACTCCGCGATGCCGTGATAAGCCATGATCTCGATGTCATCCTGATGCGCCGCGAGGCAGAGGTGCGTCGTGCGACCGAGAGCCTCCGCCACGGGCCTGCCGTCCGGCACGTAAACATCGGAGGCTGGCTGGCTGAGATTCATAAAGGCAATTTAGCCACGAAAATTCACGAAAAGACACAAAAAGTACGAACCATGAAGCGGCCTCTGTTTTTGTGCATTTTTGTGACTCTTTGTGGCCATTAGTTCTTCAAACTCACCCACTCGATGCCGGTCGCCCGGCCGTCGGGGGCAAATTCCACCAGGGCAGCCGAGAGACGGTTGTCACCCGAGGCGATCTCAAAGCGGCGCGGCATCCCGTCGAGGAATCGACCGAGCACCGGGGCGATCTCCCGCCCGAGCACCGATTCGTGGGGGCCGGTCATGCCGACATCGCACATGAAGGCCGTGTTGCCACCGAGCACGGCGGCATCGGCGGTGGCGACATGGGTGTGGGTGCCGAGCACGGCGGTGACCCGGCCGGCCAGATGCCAGCCCAGCGCCTGCTTCTCGGACGTTGCCTCGGCGTGGATCTCGACCAGCGCGCCGTCATATTGCCCCGCGAGCTTTTGCAGCAGCACGTCGGCACAGAGAAAGGGACACTCGGCCTTGAGCCCCATGAAGGTGCGGCCCAGCACGGTGAAAACCAGCAGGCGGAAGCCGTTTTTTTCCAGGATCAGGTGGTCGCGCCCGGGATTGCCCGCGGGCAGATTCGCCGGCCGGCACACCCGGTCGAGCCCCGTGATTTCCGTCTCAAATCCCTTCTGATCCCAGACATGATCACCCAACGTAAGGGCATCCACCCCACCCTCGAGCAGGGTTTTCGCGATCGCCCCGGTGAGGCCGGAACCCGCGGCGGCGTTCTCGCCATTCGCGACGACAAAATCGATCCCCCGCTCCGTCCGCAACTTCGCGACCGCCACACCGACGATCTCCCGCCCGGGTTTGCCGACGATGTCGCCGATGAAGAGGAGCTTCATGGTGAATTTGTAGGGCTGCCGCTCGCCGGCAGGCCGGTTGCCATTCGCCAAGCGGCCCGGCGACAAGCGCCGGCCCTACACTTTGTTGCGATGATCACGGCGCAAGATAGCTGGCACTGCTGGTGTTGCCCATGGTCGCCGGGCTGAGCCGGGTGGCCTTGCCAGACTCGGTGTCCAGGATGTACAGACTGCGGGTGTTGGCGGCGCGGAAGGTGCAGATGACATGGCGGCCATCGGCGAGCCAGACGGGTTCGATGGAATCGGTCGGCGCCTTGGACACGATCTTGCTCGTCTTGGCGGCCAGATCAAAGACGGCGGTCTGGTAGCCCCGGCCCACGCCGGCGGTGAAGACGATCTTGTTGGGTTCGGCGGCGCTCCAGTCGGGCTCGGCACAATATTTGGAAATGTTGGTGGCGAGGCGCGTCATCGTCCCGCCCGTGGCCGGCACGGTATAAAGCTGCGGGCCGCCGGCGGCATCCGACACAAAGAGCACGCGGTTGCCATCAGGCGAAAAGGCGGGTGAGGCCTCGACCGACTGGTTGTTGGTGAGGCGGCGAAGCTGCCGGCCCTGCGCGTTGCCAATGTAGACCTCGGGATTGCCCTCGCCCGAGAGCACCATCGCGGCGCGCGCGCCATCCGGACTGAAGCGTGCGCCACTATTGGTGCCCTTGAAACTGGCGAGGAGCGAGATTCGCCGGCTGCCCAGCTCAAGCACATAAATATCCGGGAAGCTGGTGCGATAGCTGGTGAAGGCGATACGCTGGCCATCGGGAGCCCAGCGCGGGCCCATCACCTGTTTGCCGTCAGCGGTCCATTTGAAAAGGTCCCCGAAAAACAGGTCGGAGGTATAGATCTCGGTCTTGCCGCTGCGCTCTCCCACGAAGGCGAGCTTGCCGGCGAAATAGCCGCGCATCCCGCTGGTCTTGGTCACGGCGACGTCGGCGGCGCGCAGAAGGGCGTTGCGCAGATTGGTCCCGCTGACGGTCTGCGTATGCACCATCGTGCCCGCGCTGCCCTTGGAGATGGTGACCGTGACCTGGCTGGCCCCGGCGGGCGCGAAATCGACCGAGTAGGCGCCGCCACTGGCGACCAGTCGGTAGCGCCCATGCGTGTTGAAGGCCGTCAGGGCGAGGTTCTGCAGCTCGGGCGCGGCAGAGCTGATGGTGAGCGGGATGGTCGAAACGTCGGCCTGGACAACGATTTCGCCGATGTCGCGCTGGGCAAAGGCGGGCGTGAGCAGGGCGAGGCCCAGGAAGAGGCGAAAGGGATTCTGCATGAGCATGAGACGGTAATTAATGAAGAATGTTCGGGTCTGGTTTTTGTTTTACTCCGGACCGCCTACTCACAAGGTCAAAGCAGCCGTTTTTTCCAAGCCATTTTCACACCCCATTGAACACCGAAACCATCAAGGAAGCCCTGAAGCAGGTAAAGTATCCGGGCTTTAGCCGGGATATCGTGTCATTCGGGCTGGTGCGCTCGGTGGCCTTCGCCGACGGCACCGCCAAGGTGGCGGTGGCCCTCACCACCTCGGACCCGAAGCTGCCCACGCAGCTCAAGAACGAGATCGAGAAATGCCTGCTGGCCCAACCCGGCGTCAAGGACGTGATCATCGAGCTGGCCGTCTCAGCCGCCAAGGCTCCGCCCAAACCCGGGCAGGGCAACCTCTCCGGCGGCACCACCCCCGCCGGCCTCAAGCATTCCGTCGCCATCGCTTCCGGCAAGGGCGGCGTGGGCAAGTCCACCTTTGCGGTCAATCTAGCCTGTGCCCTCGCCCAGATCCTCGAAAAACGCGGACGTCCGGGCCGGGTCGGCCTGATGGATTGCGACATCTACGGCCCGTCGGTGCCCCTGATGATGGGTCTCGCCGGCCAGCCAAAAATCGACGGCGAGTCGCTCATCCCCCTGGAGCGGCATGGCGTCAAGGTCATGTCCATGGGCTTCCTCGTGGATGAGAACACCCCGGTCGTCTGGCGCGGTCCGATGATCATGAAGACGATCCAGCAGTTCGTCCAAAATGTGAAATGGGGCGAACTCGACATCTTGTTGGTGGATCTGCCGCCGGGCACGGGCGACGCCCAGCTTTCGCTCGTGCAGACCCTGCCCCTCGACGGCGCGATTTTGGTCACCACGCCGCAGACCGCGGCCACCAACGTGGCGCGCAAGGGCGGCTTGATGTTCCAGAAGGTCAACGTGCCGCTGCTCGGCGTGGCCGAGAACATGAGTTGGTTCGAGGATGCCGCCGGCAACCGGCAGCACCTCTTTGGCGAGGGCGGCGGCGCCCTCACGGCGGAGACGCTGGGCACCACCCTGCTGGGCCAGGTGCCGCTTTACCCCGAGATCCGGGCCGGCGGGGACTGCGGCATGCCAATCACAGTCAATTCGCCCGACAGCAAACCCGCGCGGGTCTTTCGCGACATAGCCGAAGGCCTGCTGGCCCGGTTGAAAGTGTAGCAGCCGGGTTGACACGCCCAAGACGACGCCTCTACCTTTTTGCCTACATGACGCTTCAGCCGGGCCAACCTCTGCCGACAGGATATTTCGGGCATCGTTTGAGTTTCTGCTAGGAGTCTCCCCATGTCCGCACTTACTACCAATCCCAGCGAGACCGGCGACAATCGCGACTTCGTCAAGCAGTCGAGTCTCTATCAGGAGTTTCTGGCCGAGCGGGAGGAGATCCTGAAGCACAAGTGGATCGAGTCGGAGCGCCT
>JANMTJ010000452.1:0-8423 GCA_031390295.1 Oleiharenicola sp. | reverse complement strand
TCCACCTCCTTCGCCTTGAAACCCACCGAGCCGTCCATGTTGTAGGGGTAGCCGAGCACGAGGTCCGTGATGCGGCGTTGCTTGATGACCTCCCCGAGCTGTTGCCAGCGTGCGGTCTCTTCGGCGGCAACCAGCGCGGGCAGTGGTGTGGCCACCCCGATCTCGTCGCCGTGGGCGAGACCCACCCGCTTGGTACCGTAGTCGATGCCGAGGCAGCGCATCAGAGGATTGAACCACGAAGGTCGCGAAGAGGCGCGAAGAAAAACAAGGGCAAGGTATACCGGAGGGGAGACTTCACCTTCGCGTTCATGCGTGTCCTTCGCGGTTTCTGTCCGATGCTTCCGACTTAGAGGAACTTCCTCTTCGCCGGGTCGTCCGCCAGGCGCTTGAGCAGGGCCTTGATCTCCTGCGCCTTGTCCTTGTGCACCACGAGCGTGGCTTGCGGTGTATGGACCACGACCAGATCACTCGCCCCGACCACGGCGGTCAGGTGGCCGTCGTCGCTCACGATGATGTTGCCCGAGCCATCCTCGACCATGGCGAGCCCGCGCAGGACATTGCCAGCCGCATCGGGTGTGAAATGCTTGGCGATGGCCGGCCACGCGCCGACATCGTCCCAGTCGAAGGTCGCGGGGACTACGACGACGTTGGTGGACTTCTCCATCAGCGCGTAGTCGACCGAAACTTTCTTCAGCGTGGGATAAACCTCCGGCAGGGCCTGGGCCCAGCCGCCGGCCGATTTCGCCGCTGCCTCGAGTTTCACCAGGCCGGCGTACAACTCGGACGCATGAGCCCTGAACGCCGCTTCCACGACCGGCACACGCCAGATGAACATGCCCGCGTTCCAGAAGTATTCGCCCGAGGCGAGATAGCTCTTTGCGGTCTCCAGATCGGGCTTCTCCACAAAGCGTTTGACCTGCATGACCTGGCGGCCGGCGACTGTCCGCCAGGGACCGGCCTGCTGGATGTAGCCAAAGCCGGTCTCCGGGGAGGTCGGCTTGATACCAAGCGTCACCAGCACGTCGGCCGACTCGGCCGCCGCAAAGGCGACCGTCAGGAGTTTGCCATATTCGGCCGTGTTGTGAATGACATGGTCGGCCGGCAACATCGCGAACGCGGCATTGGGGCTGCGCTGCTTGACCAAGAGCATTGCCAGGCCGGTCGCGGCGGCGGTGTCGCGACCCATCGGTTCGGCCACCACATTGGCCGCCGGCAGGCCGGCACAGGCCTGACGGCAGCCCTCAAGCTGGGCCTGTGTGGTCAGGACGAGGATGTTCTCACGGGGCACGACCCCCGCCACCCGGTCGACGGTCTGGGCCAGCATGGATTTGTCGCCGACAATGGGCAGCAGATGCTTGGGGGCGGCGGCGCAGCTTTGGGGCCAGAACCGCTCTCCGCGGCCGCCGGCCATGATGACTACAAATCGTTCAGGCATAGGTCTTCTAGGGTCTATAGCTCTTGGCAGGTTCGCGCTCTGGTCAACGGCTAACTGGTTTGCCATCGGGCCAGGAAGTCCTTGGCTGCCTTTCAACCCATGGATACGCCCCTCGAAGTCGATGTCGCCACCGCCGCGCAACTCATGCGCGAGGGGGCCCTGTTGCTCGACGTACGCGAGGCCTCTGAGGTCGAGACCTGCACCATCGCCGGCAGCCGGCACATCCCCATGGGGCAGATCCCCGAAAGCCTGCCCGCCCTGCCCCGCGACCGGCTGATTCTCATCCATTGCCACCACGGCGGCCGCAGCCTGCGGGTCACCCGGTTCCTGCGCGCCAACGGTTTCGCGCAGGTCAGCAACGTGGATGGCGGCATCGATGCCTGGGCGGAGCAAATCGACCCCTCCTTGGTCCGTTATTGAGGGGCTTGACTATCAAGCGTCCTTTCAGGCACAAAGGCCCCCCTACCACTTCAAATTATGGGTCAACAACTCAACAAGCACATCAAGAAGAAACGCCGCGTCGCCTACCACAAGCGCCGCAACGCCCGCCTCAAGGCCGCCATCGCCAAGGCCAAGAAATAAGCCCGGGCCCGGTTTCGCTCCTCCTGCGCGCGCCCCTCGCGGCGCGCCTTTTGTTTTTATAGCGCATGATCAAAGTCAGCCTCATCTCCCTGGGTTGCGCCAAGAATCTCGTCGATAGCGAGATCATGGTCGGACATTTGCACCAGTCCGGCATGGTCGTGATCCCCGAGGCGGAAAAGGCCGACGTCGTGATCGTCAACACCTGCTCCTTCATCGACTCCTCCAAGGAGGAATCCCTGAGCCACATCCTCGAGGTCCACCAGAGCCGCGGCATGACCAAGCGTCGCAAGGAGCAGAAGCTCATTGTCGCCGGCTGCATGGCGCAGCGCTTCTCCAAGGACCTCTCGACCTCGCTGCATGACGAGGTGGATGCGTTCATCGGCCTCGACCAGATCACCAAAGTCGCGCCGATCATCGAGGCCCTCTACGCGAAGGAACGCGGCCAGCAGGACGCGCCCGCCAACTTCATCGAGGGCAGGTCCACCTACATCCCGGACTACGACACGCCCCGGTTCCGGCTCACGCCGAAGCATTTTGCCTACATCAAGATCGCCGAGGGCTGCAACCACCCCTGCACCTTCTGCATCATCCCGCAGATCCGCGGCCGCCACCGCAGCCGCACCGTCGAGAGCGTGGTCGCCGAGGCCCGCCAGCTCGTCAAGGAGGGCGTGAAGGAGCTGAACCTCATCTCGCAGGACACGACCTTCTTCGGCATGGACACCTGGGAGCAGCGACCCAACCCGCGCACACCGGTCGATTCCTCGCGCGGCACCGCCCTCACCACCCTCCTCCGCCAGCTCAACGCCATCGAGGGCGACTTCTGGATCCGGCTGCTCTACACCCACCCGGCCCACTGGAGCGACGAGCTCATCAAAACCATCGCCGAGTGCCCGAAGGTCGCCCGGTACATCGACATTCCCCTCCAGCACATCAGCGACGCCATGCTGGAGCGCATGCAGCGCGAGACGAGCGGCGACTACATCCGCGACCTGATCAAGCGCATCCGCGCCGGCATCCCGGGTATTGCGGTCCGCACGACCTTCATCGTCGGCTTTCCCGGCGAGACCGACGCCGACATCGCCGAGCTCTGCACGTTCATCGAGGAGACAAAGTTCGAGCGCCTCGGCGTGTTCCGTTACTCCCGGGAGGAAGGGACCCGCGGCGCCAAGATGCCCGACCAGATTCCCGCCAAGGTGAAGGAAGCCCGCTGGCACAAAATCATGGCGCTGCAGCAGAGGATTGCCGCCGAGGTCAGCAAGAGTCACGTGGGTCAGACCCTCAAAGTGCTCGTCGAGGAGCCCGGTGTCGCCCGGGGCGAAGCCGACGCCCCCGACATCGACGGCCGCGTCTATGTGCCGCGCGATCTGCCGGTGAGCGAGTTCATCGAGGTGAAGATCACCGGCTATCAGGATTACGATCTGCTCGCGCTGCCGAAGGGTCAGAAGCCCGCGGAGTTCAAGGTCGCCAAGCAGGCGCAGTGAGTTTTGGCAGGGCGAGTCCTCCGGACGAGCCACTCAGCGACGTAAGTTTCGCCGGAAATCCCGAGGCGGGGTCCCCGTCTCGCGCTTGAAGACCACGCTGAAATACTCCGGGTGCTCAAAGCCCGTGCGCGTGGCGATCTCAGCCAGCGAGAGATCGGTCTCGGAGAGCAACTGGCGGGCGCGGATGAGCCGCACCGCGATGATCTCGTCGTGCACCGTCCGGTTGAGCATTTGGCGGAAGCGCTTCTCCAGGATGCTGCGGGAAAGCGGCACCGCCCGCAGGACGTCGCCCACGTCCACCGGATCGCAGGCATGTTCGCGAATGAAGCGCAGCGCCCAGGCCACATGGGGATCGCCCACGGCCAGCACGTCGGTGGACTGGCGCGGGCAAATGCCGAGCGGGGCGATACGCGTCTCGACCGGCGGCACGCGCACCCCGCGCATCAAACGGGCCAGCAGCGCCGCCGCCTCGTAACCGGCGCCGCGCGCATTGAGCATGACGCTCGTCAGCGGCGGAAACGCCAGCTCGCACAACAGCTCATCGTTGTCCACGCCCAGCACCGCCACCTCCTCGGGCACGGCCAGCCCGGCGACGCGACAGGCATCCAGCACCTGCTGTCCGCGGATGTCGTAGCAGGTGAAGACGCCGGCCGGCTTTGGCAGCCCTTGCAGCCAGCGAGCCAGCGCGGCGATTTCATCCGTTGGCCGGTCCGGCTCCACAAAATCATGACACGGGTGTCCCGCCTCGCGGATGAGTCGCCGGAACGTCTCGCCCCGTTGCTGTGACCAGCGGAACCGGACGTCCCCGCAGTAGCCGAATTGCTTGAACCCCCGCTCGAGCAGGTGTTGCGCGGCCAGCCGGGCGATGGCGGCGTCATCGGTTTCCACCCATGGCAGCAACGGAGCGAAGCGCCCGGCGCTCAGGTCCACCGCCGGCAGCCCGGACGCGAGCACCGCCCGGGCAATCCGGGGACTCTCGATCCGGGCGATGATGCCGTCGCCATCCCAACGCGCCAACCAGGCCGGCGGATCGTCACCCCGCCCCTGCTCCACCAGGTAAATCGACCATGGGGCGTGTTCGCGGATGTAACCCACCACGCCCTGCAGCAGGTTGCGCGCATAGGCGTTGGAGGTTTCGATGATCAACGCCACGCGCAACCGCGGCCGCGGGCGAAACGGCGCGGGTTTGGCGGAAAGCTGGGACGAGGCGGGCATCAAGGCACGGGGCGGGCGGCCACGGTAAAAACTCAGGTGCCGGCGCGGGAAACCCGGCACGGCATCGGACTTAGCAGGGGAACCCAGCAAAGCGGATTGGCGAAAAACTTCAAATTTAATACGCCAAGACTCATGGCCTGCGACGTCCGGAACCGCTAGGATACCCCTCTCCCCACCCCTCCGCCCGGCCTCCCGGGCTTTCCCACCCCATGAAGAGGAAGATTAATATTGCCCTGGCGGGGCTCGGCTTCGGCGCCGAGTTCATCCCGATCTACCAGGCCCACCCCGATGCCCGGCTCGTTGCCGTCTGCCAGCGCGACCCGAAAAAACTCCGGACCATCCAGGAGGCCTTCGGCATCGCCAAGGGCTACACCGACTACGCCGCCATGCTGCGCGACCCGGAAATCGACGCCGTCCACATCAACACCCCGATCCCCAGCCATGCGGAGCAGTCCATCGCCGCCCTCAAGGCCGGCAAGCATGTCGCCTGCACCGTGCCGATGGCCACGTCCATCGCCGACTGCCGGCGCATCGTCGAACTCACCCAGAAGACCGGGCGCAAATACATGATGATGGAGACGGTCGTCTACGCCCGCGAATACCTCTACATCAAGCAACTCCATGATCGCGGTGAACTCGGCAAAATCCAGTTCCTGCAGGCCAGCCACCAGCAGGACATGGACGGCTGGCCCAACTACTGGCCGGGACTGCCTCCGATGTGGTATGCCACCCATTGCGTCGGCCCGATGCTCGCGCTGACCGACGCCACGGCCGAATACGTCTCCTGCTTCGGTTCGGGCACAATCCGCCCGGAACTGGTCAAGCACTACAGCTCGCCTTTCGCGGTCGAGACCGCGCATATCAAGCTCAAGGACTCCGACCTGACCGCGCGCATCATCCGGTCACTCTTCGACACGGCCCGCCAGTATCGTGAGAGCATCGACGTCTATGGTTCGAAGCAGTCCTTCGAATGGACCCTCGTCGAGCACGAGCCGCATGTGCTCCACACCGCGAAAAAGCCCGAGCACAAGATCCCGCAGAAGATCACCGTGCCGGACTTCGCCAAACGCCTGCCGGCCCCCATCCGGAAGTTCACCACCCAGGGCGTCTACGATCTCGGTAAGAAGACCCACCTCAGTTTCACCCAGGGCGCCGGCCACGGCGGCTCGCACCCGCATCTCGCACACGAGTTCATCTCGGCGCTGATCGAGGACCGCGACCCGTACCCCAACGCCCGGAAGTCCGCCAATTGGACCTGCGTCGGCCTCTGCGCCCACCAGTCCGCCCTCGCCGGCGGAAAAATCGTGCAGTTGCCGGCATTCTCCCTCTCCTGATTCTCGGCACCCCGGCCGTCGCGACACGGTCTTCATCTCCAGTCTCCGCCTTTCTTCGCCCACCCCGAAATGACCTCCATCCATCCTGCTCCCGCTTCCGTCCCCATCGTCAACTCCCGCCGCCTGCTGGTCGCCGGCTTTGCCGCCATCCTCGCCGCCGGCACTGGTTTCGCCATCCGCGGCGGTATTCTCGACAACTGGGGCGCCGAGTTCGGCTTCACCGCCGCCCAGCTCGGTGTCATCAGCGGCGCCGGTTTCACCGGCTTCTGCTTCGGCATTTTCTTCGGCGGCCTCATCGTCGACCAGCTCGGCTATGGCAGGCTGGTCGCCGCCTCGTTTGCCCTGCATGTGGTGTCGGCCCTGGTCACGCTTGCCCCCGGCCCTGGCATGGCGGTGGGCACGGTCTACCACTATCTCTTCTGGGGCACCTTTCTCTTCGCGCTCGCCAATGGCGCGCTCGAGGCCGTGGCCAATCCACTCGTCGCAACCCTGTTTCCCGAAAACCGAACCCACTATCTCAACATCCTGCACGCTTCCTGGCCGCTCGGCCTCGTCTTCGGCGGGGCGATGGGCTGGTTTCTCGACGACAAACTGCACGTTTCGTGGAAGGTCCAGCTCATGGTGTTCCTGATCCCGACCCTGGTCTATGGCGTCCTGTTCTGGAGGCAGCGCTATCCACGCTCCGAGGCGGCGGCCAAGGGCCTGAGCCTGGGCGAGATGTTCAAGGACGTCGGCCTGCTCGGGGGCGCGGTCATCGCCCTGATGGTCGGCCTGTTCTTCCGCGCCACCTTCCCCGCCCTGCCAGTCTGGGTGATCGTGGCCGGCGCGCTTCTGATCCTGGTCCTGATCGGGCGCATCACCGGCTTCGCGCTCGGCGCGTGGATGCTTTTTGTGCTCTTCGGCACACACGTGCTGATCGGCGCGGTGGAACTCGGCACCGACGGTTGGATCCAGAATATCACGGGCAACATCCTGACTTCCGAGCAGGGCAAGATGCTGTTTGTCGTCACCTCGCTCACCATGTTCGCCCTGCGATTCTGCGCCGACTGGATCGAACGACGGCTGGGCTTCTCTCCGATCGGGCTGCTGCTGCTCTGCTCCCTGCTGGCCTGCGTCGGTCTCAATCTCGTCAGCGGCATCGCCAGCCTCTCCGGCGCCCTGCTGGCCCTGACGGTTTACGGGGTCGGCAAGACTTTCTTCTGGCCCACCATGCTGGCGATCGTCGGCGACCGCTTCCCCCGCACCGGCGCGGTGGCCATGAGCATCATGGGCGGCCTGGGGATGATGTCGGCCGGCCTGATCGGCCTGCCCGGTCTCGGCTACGCCAAGGACCGCTTCGCCAGCGAGGCCCTGGCGGCCTCGGCCCCGCAGGTCTATGCGACGGCCAAAGTGGGCGAAAGCAGCGGGTGGCTGATCTTCCGCGGTGTAGCTGCCATCGACGGTCGCGTGCTCGGCGAGGCCAAGACCAAGCCGGCCGCCAGCCGCACGCCGGCCGAACACGCCTTGGTGGACGCCGACCAGGCCGGCGACCGCCGGACCTTGAGGGTCGACTCACTTATCCCGGCGGCGATGGCGGCGATCTATCTCGGCTTGCTGCTGTTTTTCAAGGCGCGGGGCGGCTACCGGCGCCTGACCATCGTCGAGGATGTTGGCACACCCCGCTGAATCCGCCGTCACTCTCATGAACGCCGTTGTCGCCTCATGCCTCGCCCTTGCCTGCGCCACCGTGGTCGCAGCGCAGGCCGCGACTGACCGGCCCCTGGCGTTCCGGAAGATTGCCCTCGCGACGGAATTTTACGCCGAGGGCGCCACCGCAGGAGACTTCAACCGCGATGGCCGGATGGACATCGCCGCCGGTCCGTTCTGGTTCGAGGGGCCGGATTTCACCGCACGCCATGAAATCTATCCGGCGGTCGCCTTCGATCCGCTCAAGTATTCGAAAAATTTCGTGGCCTTCACCCACGATTTCAACGCCGACGGGTGGCCCGATGTGCTGGTGCTCGGCTTTCCCGGAGAGGATGCGAGCTGGTTCGAGAACCCGCGGGGCGCCAGCTCGCCGTGGACACGCCACTTGGTCTTCCCCACCGTCGGCAACGAATCGCCCACCTTCGCCGATATCGACGGCGACGGCCGGCCGGAGATTGTCTGCGTCAGCGACGGACGCTTCGGCTGGGCCGGACCCGTGGACTGGCAGCACGCGGACAAGCCGTGGATTTTCCACCCCATCACCGCACCGGGCAAACTGGGTCAATTCACCCACGGCCTCGGCAGAAGTCGTTAACACTATTTCTCACACTACTTTTCGCGACCGTTTCTGTACAGGCCCAGACGTTGGCCCCAGCCGGACTTTCTCAGCTTCCAGGAACGGCGAAGGAC
>JANMTJ010000430.1:0-3983 GCA_031390295.1 Oleiharenicola sp. | reverse complement strand
AAGTCTTCCTTGAACTTGGCGAACCCGCCGAGCTCGGCCTCGATGGCCGCGGCGAGTTTGCCCTTGGGGGCGCCGCCCTTGCCCGGGCCCATGATCGTCCAGAAAAAGGCGTGGTTGCTGTGGCCGCCCGCGTTGTTGCGGATCACGCCGCGGATAGCCTCCGGCACCTTGGACAGGTCGGCGATGAGGGTGTTGACGTCCAGCGCGGCGAGGGCCGGGTGGTCCTTCAGCGCATTGTTGGCGTTGGTGATGTAAGCTTGGTGGTGCTTGCCATGGTGGATTTCCATGGTCTTCGCATCGATGTGCGGTTCGAGGGCGTTGTTGGCGTAGGCCAGTTTCGGGAGTTCGTATGCCATAAGGATCGTGGGTTAAATTACGTGACTGGAAGGTACATGGCTTGGCAGTGGCGTCAACTTCCGCGCCTGTCAGACAATATTATTGTTAAGCTGTCCCACTAAGCCCGACGGTGGCCGAGCTGCCAACTTCAAACCGTGTCTTCCGCCCGCTTGATTTTGAAATAGGCCTGCAGCAAGGTGAGGCAGGGTTGCTCCAGCACCCCGCGCGTGATCTCAAGGTGGTGGTTGACCTGCGGCAGGGCGTTCAGGTCGGTCGCACCGCCCAGGCAGCCCATCTTCGGGTCGGACACGGCAAAGACGACGCGCTTCACCCGCGCCATCAATGTGGCGCCCGAGCACATCGGGCAGGGCTCCTTGGTCACGTAGAGCGTGGCATCGTTCAGCCGCCAGTCGCCGATGGCCTTGGCGGCCTGGCCCAAGGCAAGGATCTCGGCGTGGGCCGTGGGGTCGCGCGTGCTGTCGCGCTGGTTGTGAGCCGAGGCGATGACTTCGCCGCCCAGCTCAATGACAGCCCCGATGGGAACCTCATCCACTTTCCAGGCATCGATGGCCAGATTGTAGGCCAGTTGCATGTAAAACCCATCATCCCTTTTCAGCTGCGAAGGGAATACTTTCTCAAAAGGGCAGGGCAGGGCGTTGCGGTTGGATTGGACCATGCGGGGTCGGGCGGAAACGATAGCCTTGACTTAGGTGCGGTAGTCCGGTGTTACAACGTCCTTTTACGAGCATGCAGCACACTTCCGTTTCCCCATCTCCGCACCATGTCTGACGGCAAAGCCATTGAAGTCGAAGGCAAGATCGTCACCGTGCTCCCCGGTACGATGTTTCGTGTGCAACTGACCAACGGCCACATCGTTCTGGCCCACATTTCGGGCAAGCTCCGCAAGCATTTCATCAAGATCGCCGCAGGTGACTCGGTCAAAATGGAGATGAGTCCGTACGATCTCGACAAGGCGCGCATCACGTTCCGCCTCCGCGACACCTCGGTGCCACCGCCGGTGCCGGGTGCCCGCCGGCAGTTCCGCCGCTGAGTCCAGCGGCTGGCGCGCCATGAAAGCCGTGCGCACCACCGGACGAACCAGGGAGGCGCCCATGGCGCCCGTTCCCGCCGGATACAGCGACCCGATCGACGATTTTCTCGCTTACATCGAGCTGGAGAAAGGTCTCTCCCGCAATACGGCCAAGTCCTACGAGACCGATCTCAAGCAAGCCGGTCGTTGCCTGAAACGCCTCGGTGCCAACGGCTGGGTCAAGGTCACCCCGAAACACCTCACCGGCTGGCTGCATTGGTTGAGTGACCAGAAATTCAGTGAATCCAGCCAGGCCCGCAAACTCGCCGCCGTCCGCATGCTCTGCCGCTACCTCGTCCGCGAGCGCAAGCGGGACGACGATCCGTCGGCCTTGCTCAGCGGCCCGAAGTTCCGCCGTAAACTTCCCCAGACGCTCACCACGGGCGAGATTGACCGGTTGCTCGCCGCCCCGTCCGGGGGTGACGCATACTCGATCCGCGACCGCGCCATGCTGGAACTTTTCTATTCCAGCGGACTCCGCATCTCCGAGCTTTGCGGGCTCAGTCTCCAGGAGGTGGACTTGGAGAACGGCTTCGTGCGCGTCTTCGGCAAGGGCTCGAAAGAGCGCGTGGTCCCGCTTGGCGTCAAGGCCCGCGATGCCGTGCAGGTCTACCTCACCGCGGGTCGGCCCCGTCTCGTGAAGACGCGCACGGGCAGCGAGCTGTTCCTGAGCGAACGGGGCAAGGCGATCTCGCGAAAGACTCTCTGGGTGATTGTGAAAAACAGCGCCAAGCGCGCCGGTATTGAGAAGCCCGTGAAGCCGCACCTGCTGCGCCACTCCTTTGCCACCCACCTGCTCGGCGGCGGTGCCGATCTACGCGCCATCCAGGAGATGCTTGGTCACGCCAGCATCGGCACCACCCAGATTTATACCGCCGTCGAGTCCTCCCGTTTGCTGGACCAGCATGCGAAGCATCACCCGCGCAACCGGCGAAAGTGATTGTTAGAGCCCGGCCTGAATGTCATGGGTTTTGCCAATGAGCAAATCAGCGAGTCTGGCGGTGGTGACGGGAGCGAGCCGCGGTATCGGTCGCGAGATTGCGATCACCTTGGCGGGTCATGGCTGGGATGTCGCTTTCTCGCATCTGGCGGACGACAAGGAGGCGGCCGAAGTCACCGACTTGATTGCGGCAGCCGGGCGCAAGGCGCTGGGCGTCCGTTGCGACGTCGGCGTGAAGGCCGAGGTCTGGGCCTTCTATCAGGCGGTCATGGCCACGTTCGGTCGCGCACCCGACCTGCTGGTCAACAATGCCGGCATCCAGACCTGGGCTTCGCTGCTGGAGCTGGCCGAGGCGGACTGGGACCGCGTCATCCGCACCAACTTGAAGGGTTGCTTCCTCAACACCCAGCGGGCGGCGCAGCTGATGGTCGAGCACGGCAAGCGCGGGGCGATCGTCAACATCGGCTCCGCGTGCAACAAGGTGGCGTTCCCGCGCCTGGTGGACTACACCGCCTCCAAGGGCGGCATCGAGCAGTTCACCAAGGTGTCCGCGGTGGAACTCGGGCCATATGGCATCCGGGTCAACTGCGTCGCGCCGGGCGCGATCGAACACGAGCGCACCAAGCTGGAGGCGCCGGACTACGCGGCAACCTGGGCCCCGCTGACGCCGCTCGGGCGGGTGGGACAGACGGCGGACGTGGCAAAGGTGGTGCGCTTTCTGGCGACCGACGAGGCGGCGTTTGTCACGGGACAGACCATCTATGTGGACGGTGGGGCTTTTACGGTGCCGAACTGGCCCTATCCTCACGGAAAGAAATCATAGGGGCACGGTACCGGGGTTCCGCTCACACATGGAGCACGACCTCCTCGCGCGGGAAGCGAACCTTGGCCAGTGAGGCGTATTTGTCGGATTCCTTCCGGTAACCGAGGGCGGCGATGACCGAGGCGGTCAGGCCCTTGGCCGTGAGGCCGAGGATGTCATCATAGCGGGTCCGCTCGAAGCCCTCCATGGGGGCGGCGTCGATGCCGAGGAGCGCGGCGCTGGTCACGAGGTTGCCGAGGGCGATATAGGTCTGGTTGACCGCCCAGATGCGGCGTTCGGTCTCGTTCATGCCCTGCACGATGGAGCGCACGGCCATGCTGCGCAGGCCGTCCAGCGACTCGACACTGACGCTGCGGATCTTCGCGGCCTGACGGACATGGGCATCCACATCGGCCTCGCTGTAGTTGGCCTTGGTGGCGAGGACGACAAGGTGGGAGGCGTCCACGACCTGCGGCTGGCCGTAGGAGGCGAGGAGGAGCTTCGCGCGCACGGCCGGATCGTCGATGACGAGGAAGGTCCAGGGCTGGAGGCCGATGCTGGACGGCGTGAGCACGAGGGCTTCCTCGAGCGCGGCCCAGTCCGGGGCCGAGATTTTCCGCGCGGGATCGAACTGCTTGGTGGCGTAGCGCCAGTTGAGCTGGCCGATGAGCTGGTGACGGTCGATGATTTTCATGACGGAAGCGTGATTGGGCGGTTACCGGGAGGAGTGGCTGTCGGTGTCGTCCGTGGCGGTGACAAAAGCACGCCAGCGTTTCGACCTCACTGTTCAAGAGCGAGTGGGAGGCGTTCCTCGC
>JANMTJ010000419.1:0-1930 GCA_031390295.1 Oleiharenicola sp. | reverse complement strand
GGTGCCGCGCGCAGCCCAGCTTGCCCAGCTCGATCTCGGAGGTGGAAACCGAGGAATGCATCAGTTGCTGGCCGTTGACCCGGATGCAGTAGCTGCCGTCGTGCTCGACCAGCGTCATGCGGCCGCCGTTCGGCGTCTTGGTCTCGGCGAGCGTGATGTTGGGTTTCATCCGCGCGGATTACCGGGTCAGGCGGTAGAGCAGCAACGCCGTGCGTTTCACCAGCCCGGGCGCGGTGGTCAGGTCGGTGGACTCGTTCAGCGTGTGCTCCCCCATGCCGCCAAGTCCGAGTCCGTCGAGCCCGGGCAGTGGCGGCGAAACAAAGGAAATGTCGCCGGCGCCCCGGCCGCGTGGATCAAAGGCCGTGATCTCCCCGAAACCCAGATCGCGGCTGGCCTGGTCGAGCTGGGCGAGTAGCGCGTAGTTTTCCGGCGAGGGCGGCATGGCCGCGTAGCCCTGGTCGAAGGTCAGGACGGCGGAGGTGCGCGGCAGGTTGTTTTCCCTTACGATCACCTGCATCGCCGCCTGCGCCTCGGCGAGCTGCGCGGCGCTGACGAAGCGCAGGTCGCCCCGCACCATCGTGCGCTGCGGGATGATGTTGGTCTTGCCGGCCACCTTGCCGCCGGTGCGCGTCAGGTCGCCATCGGCTCCGCCGGCCACCATCGCGGCATTGAGCGTGACGCCGTCCAGCTTGCGCAACCCGGAGTAGAAACCCGAAAGGATGCGCGCCATCTCGTAGACGGAACCGGCGCCCACGGCGGCCGAGAAAATGCCGGACGAGTGGGCGGTGGTGCCCTGCACCTCCAGCACCCAGCTGATGCTCCCGCGGCGGGCGACCGTGCCGGTGTTGCCGATGGCGGACTCGAACGCGAGGACGAGATCGCTGCGCTTGGCGGCCTCAAGCAGGTCATGGCGGACAACGTCGATCGGCGAGCCCGGGGCTTCCTCGTCTCCGGTCAGGACAACCATGATCTGGGTGTCGGCGAGCGCGCCTGAGTCGTGCAGGGCCCGCAGGGCATGGATCATGACCACATCGCCGCCCTTCATGTCGCCCACCCCGGAGGCATGGGCGATGTCGCCTTCGCGCCGGTAGGTGCCGCCGGGATAAACCGTGTCCAGATGGCCGAGCAGAAGGACACGCTTGCCCTTGGTCCCGCGGTGCTCGGCGACAAGGTGGCCGGCCCGGCCGGTGGACGCGGGCAGTTCCACATATCGGCTCTCGAAGCCCAGTGCCGTCAGCTGCCGGCCGAAATGCTCGCCCATCAGGCGCACCCCGGCGAGGTTCTCCGTCGCACTGTCGATCCTGACCGCCGCCTCCAGGTCCCGGGCGAAGTCCTCCCGGTGCGTGTCCACCCAGGCCACGACCTTCTGCTCCTCGGGCGTCAGCCCGTCGGCGTCAAGACGTGCGAGCAGCGAAAAGGTGGCAAGGAGTAGCGTAAGGCCTGTTTTCAAGATGGAAGAGTCTCGTCACAGAGTGCACAGAGATTCAATCCGAGATCACAGGGTTTTTCTACGAGGTACTGTAACTGGAATTCGGGCTCTCGGTGAACTCAGGGGCAAACTCTGTGTTCTCTGTGACGGGGTTCATTGGAACTCCCTGCTCATTTCCCCTGCTTACCGCTTGTCTCATCGCCGCCTTGGCTTCGTTGTGGATGCGATGCCTCCCGCCCCCCTCGCCCCGCTTCCCGGATCACCCGATCCCGACACGGTGCTGGACGCCTTCCTCGCGGCCATGGCGGCACGCGGTCTCACGCTCTACCCCGAGCAGGAGGAGGCGATCCTCGAGCTGTTCGCCGGCCGCAACGTCATCCTCAACACCCCCACGGGCTCCGGCAAATCCCTCGTCGCCGCCGCCCTGCACTTCAAGGCCCTCTGCGCCGGCCAGCGCTCCGTCTACACCTGCCCGATCAAGGCGCTGGTGAACGAGAAATT
>JANMTJ010000401.1:0-10069 GCA_031390295.1 Oleiharenicola sp. | reverse complement strand
GTGGGTCCGATCGAGCGCACCCGCAGAAATGCCTCAAGCACCGATTCATCAAAGGCTTTGTCGCCGGACGATTTCGAAATCCGCGGGTTCAAAATCGCCCCGCTGGCGGTGATATCAAAGGTCACGCGGGCCTCGAGCTGGTCGCTGACACCCGGGGGCGCTTCGTGGGCCTTTTTCAATTCCTGAATGAGGAGAGAAATGTAGGTGTTCATCTGGTTCTGCTGCTCCCGGACCAGGGCGTTGCCACCCCCACCCCCGCGCGTGTTGGCCGTCGAGCCACCCTTCACCCCTTGGGCGATGCCCTGGGCGTCAACGCGCGGGACATTGGCGGCCAGACGGGGCTGGGTGGGCGCCGCCTGCTTGGGCGTCGGGTGCTTCTTGAGGTAGTCCTTGTAGGACATCCGTTGCGCCTGTTTCATCTCCTTGGCGATGGAGGTGTCGGGCTTGGCTTTCGGCTTGGCCTTTTCCACCGGCGGCTCGACCGCCTTCTCCTCGGGCTGGGTCTGGACCACAGGCTCCGGCATGGAGGCAACGGCCTCCACCTTGGGCACCTCCAGCTTGACCTTCATCGTCGTGTTGCCGAGCGCGGGGGCCACCAGTTCGTCGGGCGCCGTGGGTGGTCCGGCGACCAGCTCGAAGATCACCGGCTGTTCCTGGGCCCGCCGGGCGACGTAGACCGTGGATAAAAATACGAGCGCGGCGACAAACGCGTGGAGGGTCAGCGAGACAAGAACCGAACTGGGGGAATGCGCGTGCATCGCCTCACCGGACCTCGGTGTCGAAGGTGATCTTCGTCAGGTTGTGTTTCTTGATCTCGTCCATCACCCGCACGACCTGCTGCCACTGGAGGGTGAGGTCCGCGCGGATGCGGATGACCGGCTGCTTGGGCCGGCCGGCCACGGTCATGAGCTGGCGCGACAGCTCCGGCAGCGAGACACGCTCGCTCCCGAAATAGAAGTTGCCCGAGCGGTCGATCGAGATGGCGATGAACTCCGTGTCGGGCGGCGTCTTCTGCTGTTCGCGCTTGGTTTCGCCGGGCAGGTTCACGGGGATCGACTGCTCCTGCTGGATGAGCGGCGTCGCGATCATGAAGATGATCAGCAGGGTGAAGCCGAGGTCCACCATGTTGGTGATGTTCAACTCCGCCACGGGGGAGAGATGCCGGGGTCTGCGGAAGATCTTGGCCATGGTGGTTCTTACTTGGCCTCCAGCTCGATGCGGTCGGCGAGGTTGCTGGCGTAGTTTTCCAGCTCGGTGATCATCGTCTTCACGTTGCCGATGAGAAAATTGTAGCCGAAGACGGACGGGATCGCGACGACCAGGCCCGCGATGGTGGTGAGCAGGGCCGCCGAGACACCGGGCGCGAGGGTCTGGATGCTGGCCGTTTGCAGCACGGAAACCGCGCTGAATGCCTCCATCACGCCCCACACCGTCCCGAACAGGCCCATGAACGGTGCGCCCGAGACCAACGAGGCGAGGACGATCATGCTCGCCTCGTAGCGGAGCGACTGGCGGGCGAGCGCACGCTGGATGGCGTTTTCCGCGTGCTCCAGGCGAGAACGGATGGAGTCGTCACCCTTCTCCTTGCCGATGGCGGCGGCGCGCCAATAGGCCTCCAACGCATCAGCCAGCAGGTCGGCGTAGGGAATGTCGCGCCGGTTGCGCATGTTCTCGGGCAGCTCCAGGACGTGCCGTTCCTGGCCGAGCTTGCGCTCGAACAGCAGGTTGAGCTGGCGCAGTTTCTTCAGCTCGGAGTGCTTGCCGAGCATCACCGACCAGCCGAAGATGCTGCAGACGGCGAGCAGCCCGATGACTCCCTGCCCCACCGGATCGGTGGTGAGGAAGACTTGCCAGACGTTGAC
Source organism: Oleiharenicola sp. (assembly GCA_031390295.1). GTDB lineage: Bacteria > Verrucomicrobiota > Verrucomicrobiia > Opitutales > Opitutaceae > Lacunisphaera. Next base: position 8,207 of record JANMTJ010000401.1, on the reverse strand, counting down.
GGTGGAGACTGCAAACAAGGGGGACAAAAGGAGGCTGGGCATGTGGCGGGAGTGTTGGCGCGTTTTCGCGGCGCAATCAATGGTAATCCCGGGGACACCGGGCGCTAAATCTGGTTGCGCGTGGCAGCGCCGTTTGGTTCCTTGGAGTCCTCCCTCCTCCATGCCTCTCAAGTCCAAAACGACCGGCAAGCTCATCTCCTTCGAAGGCTCCGAAGGGAGCGGCAAGTCCACCCAGATCACCCGCCTGGCCGCCCACCTGCAGCAGGCCGGTCGCGAGGTGGTCGCCACCCGCGAGCCCGGTGGCACCGAGATCGGCGAGCAGATCCGCAACATCATTGTCCACAATTCCCGGGGCGATGAGATGTGCCCCGAGACCGAGCTGCTCCTTTTCACCGCCGCCCGGGCCCAGGTCGTCCGCGAGGTCATCGCCCCTGCCCTCACCCGCGGCGCCGTGGTCCTGAGCGACCGCTTCCTGGATTCCTCCACGGTCTATCAGGGCATCGCGCGCAATCTCGCCCCGGGTCCGGTGAGCGAGATCAACCGTTTCGCCGTCGGCAACGTCATGCCCGACCTTACCATCGTCATCGATGTGCCGACCAAGGTCGGCCTGCAGCGGGTGAGCCAGCGCGCCTCCGACCTGCCCGACCGCATGGAGCGGGAGAACATCACTTTCTATGAGAAGGTCCGCGAGGGTTACCTCCTGCTCGCGCAGCAGTGGCCGGCGCGGGTCGTGGTCCTGGACGGCACCCTCTCCCCCGATGCCTTGGACAAAAAGATCTGGGCCGTCGTGCAGAAGCGCCTCGGTTGAGCCGCCCCATGCCCGAGGTCACGCCATGGCCCCCTGCCCTTGAGGGCACGCCGACGGTCACCGTCATCGAGCGCGCCATCGGGCGCCAGCGCCTCGCGCACAGCCTCCTGCTCCATGGGGAAAATCTCAGCACCCTCGCCTCGGTTGCACACGCCATCGCCGACCGCCTGCTCAACGACCCGCGCTACCCGGCCCAGCAGCACTTCGCGCCGAAGCAGCACCCCGATTTCATCGCGGTGCGCCCCGCCGGCAAGTCCCGGCAGATCGGCGCCGAGGTGACCCGCACCCTGATCGGCCGCATGCAGGTCTCACCGCAGATTTCCCGGCGCAAGGTCGTCGTGGTCTATGAAGCCGACCGCATGAACACTGCTGCGGCAAATATCTTTCTCAAGACCCTCGTGGAGCCCACGGCCAGCACCACCATTCTCCTCCTCACCACCCGGCCTTACTCGCTCCTCCCGACCATCCGCAGCCGCTGCCTGCACTTCCGCTTCACCGATGCCGGCCACGAGGCGCTGGCCGATGCCGCGCCAGAGACGCAGGCGTTGTGGGTCTCCGCCCGCGCAGACTACGCGGCCTGGCTGGGACAATTGACCGCCGGTGTCACCGAGAAACGCGCCGTGGCCGACCAGGTCATGGCCGCGTACGGTCTCATCACCCGCTTCAACGCCGTCCTGGCGGCCGCGACCGACCAGATCTGGAAGCAGCAGAAGGAAAAACTGCCCGACGACATCGACGACGAGGAGCAGGCCGCCATCGAGACCGGCATCGCCAACGGCGTCCGCTCGAAACTCTTTGCCGAGCTCGAATACGCCACCCGCGCCTTCGCGCAAAAGGCCCTGGCCACCGGCGATGCGGCCGCCCGCCGGTCCCTCGTCGCCGCCATCGCCCAGCTCGAGCATGACACCGGGCTGCTCCGCCTGAACCTGAACGAATCCGTCGCCTTCGAAAATTTCCTGCTCTCGTCGCTCCGGATCTGGGCCAAGCGATGAAGCCGGGTGATTTTGCAAAGACCCCGACGCTCATCGCGATCGCGTGGCCGATCTTTGTCGAGCAGAGCCTGCGCATTCTCATCGGCACAGTGGACACCTTCATGGTCGCCCACGTGTCGGACGGCGCGGTGGCGGCCCTGGGTGTGTCCCACCGGCTGATCATGCTCGCGTTGGTCTGCTTCAACTTCATCGGCATCGGGACGAGCGTGGTCATCACGCACCACTTGGGCGCCGGGGACAAAAAGGGGGCGGAAGACATCGCCACCACCGCGCTCGGGGTGAACCTCTGGATGGGGTTGGTCGCCAGCGCTCTTCTCTACCTCTTCAGCGCCCCGCTGCTGCGGCTCATGCAGCTGCCCGACAACCTGATGGTCTATGCCCTGCCGTTCCTGTCGCTGATGGGCGGCACGCTGTTTCTCGAGGCGATCAACACGGCCGTTGGCGCCATCCTCCGATCCCATGGCAACACGCGCGACGTCATGTTCGTCACCGTGGGCCAGAATATCCTCAACATCACGGGCAACTCCCTCGTGCTCTTCGGGTTTTTCGGTCTGCCCAAGTTCGGCGTCGAGGGCGTGGCGTGCTCCAGCGTGTTCAGCCGCATCGTGGCCACGACCGCCCTGCTGATCCTGCTCTACCGGCGCCTGGGCATCCACATCCGGTGGCGGTCGGTCATCGACCTGCCCCTGGACCGCATCCGCCGGATTCTGCACATCGGCCTGCCGGCCGCCGGCGAGCACTTGAGCTACTGGCTGGCCTTTCTGACGGTCACCAGCTTCATCGGCCGCATGGGGGCGGAGAGCCTCTCTATCATGGCGTATTCGCAGACGATCCAGGCGCTCGTGATCCTCTTCAGCCTCTCCCTGGGCCTGGGCACGGAGATCGTGGTCGGGCGGCTGATCGGCGCCGGGGACTTCGAGGCGGCCTACCGCCAGCTGCTCGCCAGCCTCCGGCTCTGCCTGATGCTGACAGCGGGGGGCATGGTGATCATCGCGACCATCGCACCGTACCTGATCGGGTTGTTCTCCACTGATCCGGCGATCATCGCCGGCGGCACGCTGCTGCTGCGCATTTCCATCGTGCTCGAGATCGGCCGCGTCTTCAACATTGTCGTGATCAACTCCCTCCGCGCCACCGGTGACGCCCGGTTTCCCGTGAAAGTAGGCATGGTCCTGATGTGGCTGGTCTGGGTGCCAAACTCCTGGTTTCTCGGCCTGCACCTCGGCTGGGGTCTCGTCGGCATCTGGATTGCCATGACGCTCGATGAGTGGACGCGCGGTCTCATCATGTACTATCGCTGGGTCAAGCGCCGCTGGCTGCCGGCCGCCGAGCGCAGCCGCGCCGAGGTCATGCGGAACCACGTACCCGTGGTCAACGAGACGTAAGGAGGAGTCGCACAAACTCCGCCCGCTGGTCCATGTGCGGATTGTGGCCGGAATCGGCGATGACCTCGATCAGTGCGGACGGGAAATGCCTCCGGATCAACGCATGGTCGCCCTCTTCAGCATACCGCGACCGGCCGCCCAGGACAAACAGCGTCGGTCCCGCAAAACGATCCGCCGGCTGCAGGCAGTTTTTCTCCATGGCCGGCAGCGATTCCGTCAACACCGGCAGGTTGATCAGCCAGCGCCAGTTGCCGTCGTCGCCCCGCTCGAGGTTGGTGGTCAGAAATTTTCTCATGCCCAGGTGGGGCACCCGGGCCTCGAAGCGCAACTCGGCTTCGTTGCGCGAGTTCAGGCTGGTAAGGTCGAGTTCGATCATGGCGGCAAACTCGCCGCGATGCGCCACCCAGAAATAGTCCTTCGGGGCGATGTCCACCACGACCAGCTGCTCCACCCTCTCAGGGTGCCGGCAGGCCAGGAGCATGGCCGTCTTCCCCCCCATGCTATGGCCCACGATCGTCGCCCGGGCCAGACCCTGCGCGTTCATCCAGTGGATGATGTCATGCATCATGACTTCCCAGGTCATCACCGCTGCATGCGGGGATTTGCCGTGGTTGCGGGCATCGAGGGCGAAGACGTGGAAATGCCGGGCGAGGTCGCGGCCGGTGCTCAGCCAGTTGCGGGAGGAGCCCAGCAGGCCGTGCAGCAGGATCATCGGGGGCCGCCCCGCCCCGCCGAGCTCGATGTGATGCAGGTTTACCACGAAGTCACGAAGAACACGAAGGCCGGCCCAGACCAAGGCAATTTGCCCGCGGATGCTGAATTTTCTTCGTGCCCTTCGCGGCTTCGTGGTTCAGTAAAAACGCTCCATGGCAGAGAAGCTCACGCCGATGATGGTCCAATACTTCGAGGTCAAGCGCGGCCTCCCGGCGAACACCCTGCTGCTTTTCCGCCTCGGTGATTTCTACGAGATGTTCTTCGAGGACGCCGAGGTCGGCTCCCGCCTGCTCGGCATCACCCTGACCAAGCGGCAGGACACGCCCATGTGCGGAATCCCGCACCACGCAGCCGACAACTACGTCGGCCGGCTCCTTGCCGCCGGCAAGAAGGTGGCCCTGTGCGACCAGGCCGAACCCGCCCAGGCGGGCAAACTCGTCAGGCGCCAGCTCACGCGCATCCTTTCACCCGGCACCACGCTTGCGGCCAGCCAGCTCGACGCGGTGAAGAACCACTACCTCTGCGCCCTCTCCCTGGACGAGGACGGCTTGCACACCGCCTGGCTTGATCTCTCCACGGGGGAGTTCCGGCTCGCGAGCGACCTGCGGCCCGAGAACCTGCTGCCCGTCCTGACCGCGCTTGATCCGGCCGAGCTGGTGTTGATCGAGGGCCAGTTGGAGCAATGGCACACCGCCCCGCACGAGGCCCACGCCATCCACGCCCTGCACCAGTTTTGCGCCCCCCGCCTCTGTTCCGAGCTGCCCGGCTACCACTTTGAGGTCGCGGGCGGAGCCCGGACGGTGATGGACGCCCTCGGTGTGCTCAACCTGCAGGGCTTTGGTCTGGCCCACACCCACCCGGCGCTCGGCGCCGCCGGCGCCGTGGTCCACTACGCCACGGAGAATCTCTGCGCCAAGCCCGAGAACCTCCGCTCGCTGCAGGAATATCGCAGCACGCGCACGCTCCTGCTCGACCCGGCCACTTTGCGCAACCTGGAGATCTTCGCCTCCACCCGGGGCACGCGCGAGGCGTCGCTGCTCGGGGCCATTGACCGCACGACGACCGCGGCGGGTTCCCGCCTGCTGGGGCGCTGGTTGGCCGCCCCGGGACTTGACCTGCGGGAAATCCAGCGTCGGCAGGCCGCCGTCGGCGAGTTTGCCGCCCAGCCCGGCGACCTGGCCCAGTTACGCGAACTCCTGAACAAGGTCCGCGACATTCCCCGTATCCTCAGCCGCCTCCAGAACCGGCTGCGCAATCCCCGTGAACTCGGCGGCGTACGCGACACCCTCGCACAGATCCCCGTCATCCTCGCCTGCCTGGATTTGCTCGACACACACCTGATCGGAGCAAACGGCGGCGTGGTATCACAAATCCGCCAGCGCGTGACCGACCTGCCCGGACTGCGCGAGTTGCTGGCGCGCGGGCTCGGCGACGAACTGCCCAACGACCTGCAGGACGGAAACTACATCCGGCCCGGCTATGACGCCGAGCTCGACCGCCTGCGCGGCCTGACCACCGACAACAAATCCTGGCTGGCCGAGTTGGAGCGCAAGGAACAGGAACGCACCGGGATCAAGAGCCTGAAGGTGCGCTACACCTCCGTCTTCGGCTATTATATCGAGGTCACCAAGGCCAACCTTGCCAGCGTGCCCGCCGACTACATCCGCAAGCAGACGACGGCCGGAGGCGAACGCTACGTCACCGAGGAGCTGAAGCTGAAGGAAAAGGAAATCTTCTCCGCCGAGGAGAAGTCGCTGGCCCGCGAACTTGAGCTGTTCACCGCCCTCGTCGCCGCCGTGTTGGCCGAGTCGGCCTCCCTGACGGTTACGGCGGAGGCCCTGGCCGAGCTCGACGTGCTGGCCGGCTGGTCCGTGCTGGCCCGCGAATGGGATTACTGCCGCCCCGAGCTCGACGAAGGCGACACGCTGACGATCACTGACGGACGTCATCCGGTCGTGGAGCAGATGATGAAGGCGCCGGGCAGTTCACCCGCCTTCGGCGGGCAAGCCTTCGTCCCCAACGACACCACCCTTTCAACCACCGACGCGCAGATCCTGCTCATCACCGGGCCCAACATGGCCGGCAAGTCCACCTACATCCGGCAGGTCGCGCTCATCACGCTCATGGCGCAGATCGGCTGCTGGGTCCCGGCCAAGGCCTGCCGTCTCGGACTGGTGGACCGCATCTTCTCCCGGGTTGGGGCGAGCGACGACCTGGCCCGCGGCAACTCGACCTTCATGGTCGAGATGAACGAGACCGCCAACATCCTCAACAACACGACCGACCGCTCCCTCATCATCCTCGACGAGATCGGCCGGGGCACCTCGACCTACGACGGCCTCAGCATCGCCTGGGCCGTGGTCGAGCACCTGCACCGGGCCGCCGACCGCGGCCCCCGCACCCTTTTCGCCACCCACTACCAGGAGCTCACGCAGCTCGAGAAGCACCTGCCGCGCCTGAAAAACTACTCGGTGGCCGTCAAGGAGTGGAACGATGACATCGTGTTCGTTCGCCGCGTCGTGCCCGGTGCCGCCGATCGCAGCTACGGCATCCAGGTCGCCCGGCTGGCCGGCTTGCCCCTGACGGTCATCGAGCGCGCGAAGACCATCCTGGAGAAGCTCGAGTCCGACGACAGCTCCGTGACCGTGGCTGCCCCACAGGCCCGCCCGAGAAAGAAGATCACCATCGCCCCGGGCGACAGCCCACAGATGGATTTGCTCTGAATTTATCCCACATGAACCTCCAGACTGCCAAGCGCTACGAGGACCTGCTCACGGGGACGGTTGATCCGTCCCCTTTTGACTACCCGGTGATGTTCAAGGCTGAAGGCTATTTTGCCCGCCGGCGCGCCAAGATCCGCTTCAAGCTCCTCAAGGCCATCGAGAGAAAATTGCTCGGGTTACTCCGGCCCCAGGAACGCATCTACTGGGTGACGACCGGCACCACGGTCACGATCGGCGAGCAGTTTTTCGTCGGGTGGATCGCCTACTACCTGAATCGCCGGGCGCTGGTGTTCAGCACGGAGCGGGTGCTCCTGCTCGAGATCAACCGTAGCGACAAGCCCGGCCACCTGGTCTCGCAGATGCCCTACACCGCCATTGCGAGCGTCAAATCCACCTGGAACGGGATGTGCCGGGTCAAACTCCTCAACAAGACGACGTATAATTTCCAGAGCGTCCCGTCCGAAGACCGCAAATTCCTCACCGAGTTTCTCGCCGGCATCACGCAGGGCACGAACGCCCCGTTTCAGCGCGTCCAGGGGCTGGAGCACCTCTGCCCGCACTGCTATACACACGTCCCCGCCCATCCCCCGGCCTGCACCGCCTGCACCGGCGGATTCAAGTCCGCGCGGAAGGCCGCCATCATGTCGTTTATCTTTCCCGGAACGGGCAACTGGTACCTGGGGCATCGCGGTTTCGCAATTCTTGAGATGCTCGGCACATGCATCACCTGGTTCTTCCTGGTCATTGCCCAGCTGCTGATCATGTTGCTTCCCGCTGACCCCGAAATCGAGCCGCTCGCCTCCGAGTACTGGATCACGGTGGCGGTGCTGCTGCTCGTCGGTCACACCATGGATGCGCTGACGACCTATAACTTCGCGCGCAAGGGCCACTACCCGCACGGGGTTTCGCCCCTGCCGCCCAGGATGCAGCCCGCCTAATATGCCGCGGTGAACTCCGACGGCAAGGGGGCGGTCGCCTTGAAGGCGAAGCTCTTGCCAGCGAACTCGTAGCTGAAGCTGGTCTCGAGCGAGTGCAGGAACAGGCGTTTGCTCTTGATGGCCTTGGCGAACTCGCGGTTCAGGCCGAAGTCGCCGTAGGTCTGGTCGCCAATGATGGGCAGGTGGCGCTTGGCACACTGCACCCTGAGCTGGTGGCTGCGGCCGGTGCGGGGCTCGAGCCGGATGAGGCTCGTGGAAAAATTCTTCTGCGTGTGCCGGATAACTTCAAAGTGCGTCTCGGACGGGATGTTGCCAAGGCTGGCGGTGCGGACACGGCCGCCCTTTTTGTTCACCGCGAGCAGGTCGCGCCAGATCTCCTGCTTGGTGTGCGGATGACCGAAGACGAGGGCGTTGTAGGCCTTCCGCACCTGCTTCTTGGCAAAATGTTCGCGGATCACCGTGGCGAGTTTCTCACTGGCGGCGGTCAGGATCACCCCCGAGGTCGCGGAATCGAGCCGGTTCAGCAGCCAGAGCCGTCGCGCGGTGCCGTCGTCAGCCGTCCAGTGGAAGCACTGGGCCTCCTTGTCGTAACGGCACATCAGCAACGACCGCGGCTCGTCCTGCGACTCGTTGGGATGGGACAGCAG
>JANMTJ010000460.1:0-3135 GCA_031390295.1 Oleiharenicola sp. | reverse complement strand
TTCCATCGCCGACCGCATGGCCATCCTGGAGAGCGGCCATATCCTGCAGGTCGGCACGCCGCGCGAAGTCTACAAGCGGCCGACGCGCAAGACGGTGGCTAATTTCATCGGGGAGACGGATTTTCTGCCCGGCAAGGTGCTCGGCGTGGCCGGCGACTTTGTGACGGTGGAAACCGGGGTGGGCCGGTTTGATGGCATTTTGGGCGATCCGACACAGGCGGTCACCGCCGGCACCCAGGTGACAGTCTCGATCCGCCCGGAGTGCTGGGAACTGCACCGCAATGCGGAGGCGCGCAACGTGGTGAGGGGTCGGATCGGCGAGTCCGTCTACCTCGGCGAGGTGGCCCAGTATGATTTCGTCACCACCGGCGGCACCAAGCTCAAGATTTTCGAGCGCAACCCGCGCTTCGCGGACGGTAGCAGCCGGGGTGAACTCTATGCCACCGTGGATCCGGAGGACGTGGTGGTGCTGACTGACTGAACTGCCCCTTTTTGTCATTCTGAGCGCAGCGAAGAATCCAGCAGCATGACCGCCAGCGAATATCCTACTGGATCCTTCACTCCGTTCAGGATGACGGAGAATATGCCATGAAACGGGCGCTCCTCATTTTCGCACTGGTCGCCGTCGTGGCCCTGCCGTTCGTGCTGCGGCCAAAGCAAACAGCCGGCCAGACGAAGGCCGACGGCGCGGTGGTGATCATCACGCCACACAATGAGGCCATCCGGCAGGAATACGCCCACGGCTTCCAAGAGTGGTATCGGGCCAGGACCGGCAAGACCGTGACGATTGACTGGCTCGTGATCGGGGGCACGAGCGAGATCGCCCGGTTTCTCGAATCGGAGTATGTGTCCTCGTTTCAGAACCACTGGACGGGCCAGCTGGGTAAAGCCTGGAGCATCGACGTGCAGGCGGCCTTTGCCAACAGCCGGCTCCCCAAGGATGCCACGGCCGAGGCACAGGACGCCCGGCGGACTTTCATGGCTTCCGAGGTGGGATGCGGCATCGACGTGTTTTTCGGCGGCGGCACCTACGATTTCATCCGGCAGGCGGAGGCCGGCCGCATCGTCGACTCCGGGCTGCTGCAACTGCATCCCGATTGGTTCACCGATGCCGTGATTCCCCAGACCTACACGGGCGAGCCGTACTGGGACAAGCAGGGCCGGTGGCTGGGACCGGTGCTCAGCGGACACGGCATGCTCTACAACCTTGATTCCCTGGCGCGGCTCGGGGTGGCAAAACCTCCACAGGATTGGAGCGATCTGACCGATCCCCGGCTCTTTGGCGAGGTGGCGGTATGCGATCCGACTAAGAGCGGCTCCATCGCCAAGTCGTTCGAGAGCATCATCCAGGAGCAGATATATCGGGAATGGGACCGGCTCGTCGGCGAAACAGGCCGGCCGAAGGCGGAGTTGGAGAAACAGGCGGTGGCCCAAGGTTGGGTGCGGGGGCTCCAGTTGCTCCAGCGCATCGGGGCCAATGCCCGCTACTTCACCGACTCCTCGCAGAAACCACCGATTGATGTGGCGGCGGGCAATTGCGCCGTCGGCATGTGCATTGATTTCTACGGGCGTTACCAGGAGCAAAGCTCCGCGGAACGCAGTGGACGCGCCCGGCTCGGGTTTCACATGCCGATCGGGGGCACCACGCTCTCACCCGATCCCATTGCCCTGATGCGCGGCGCACCCAATCGCGAGTACGGTCGGGCTTTCATCGAGTATGTGATGTCCATGGAGGGTCAGAAGCTGTGGAACCTCAAGCCGGGCACGCCGGGCGGCCCGCGCTATTTCGCCCTGCGCCGGTTGCCCATCCGCAAGGATTTCTACACGCAGCCGGAGCTCGGCCCCTTGCGCTCTGATCCGGACGTCAATCCTTATGCCGGCGAAAGCCCGCTCGTCTACAACGCCGCCTGGACCGGCGGCCTTTTTCGCGAAATGTCGTTTGTGATCCGGATCATGTGCATCGACACCCACGGGGAGCTGGCGGCAGCGTGGCGGGCCATCAATACGGACAAGCTCGATGCAGCCACCCGTGACCGAGCCCTGGCCGTCATGACCGACCTCTCCGCCGTGGATTATGAGCAGATGTTCAGCCGGGTGAAGGTGGCGCTGACCGCCAAGAACAAGGTGGACGAGGTCCGGCTGGCGAGCGAACTGGCCGGCCACTTCCGGCAGCAATATCTCCGGGCGGCGGAGATCGCGCGCAGAGGCGGACGGTAGTCACGCCGCCGGCGTGGTATTACCGCACGATGCTGAAGAGGAGAACCGCGATACACGCTAGCACGGGCACACTCCTTACCATGAATCGTGCCGAAGCGGTAAAAGTAACTTCCTCATCGTTCCGATATCCACTGAGAAGCCATTGCCTTCCCGAGACTCGAAAGCAGGCGGAAATAATGTCGCTCAAGTATATACACCCCAAAAGAAAGAATCCGATTGATCCAATATTAAGCTCGAAGCCGCGGTTAATGGACTCTCCGAGGGGATTCTTTGCTGCTATGAATGCTCCGCACCACCACAGCCAGATAAACCACACCAGTGTATAGAGCGGAGGGGCGCCCAACTGCACCGCCACATACCTGAATCCGAGGGGCAGTTTCCGATGCTCAATGGCGACGAATTTCATCGAACACTCCAGTTGCTTTGGAATTCAAAGTGAAGTTAGGGAACGGAACTGCATGTCGAGGGAATTTGGCGCAGGTGAGGCTATAGCTTTGCCATGCTATTGGCGAAGGTGGCCTGGTCGGCGGCCTTGAAGAACGACGTACCGGCGACAAACGTATCGGTGCCGGCCGCGCGGCACTGGGCGGCGGTGGCGAGGTCGATCCCGCCGTCCACCTCAAGCCGGAAGTTCAGGTTGCGTGCACGGCGCCAGCCGTCGATTTCGCGAAGCTTCGGCAGCATGTCGGAGCGGAAGGCTTGGCCGCCAAAGCCCGGCTGCACCGTCATCACCAGCACCAGGTCGACGAGGCTGATGAGAGGTTCAATAGCCGAAGCGGGCGTGCCGGGGTTCAGCACGATGCCGCATTTACAGCCGAGGGCGCGGATACGGGCCAGCGTGGCGCGGTGGTCATAGGCGGGCTCGATGTGGATGCTGATGAGGTTGGCGCCGGCCTTGGCGAAGGGTTCGACATACTT
>JANMTJ010000367.1:0-11694 GCA_031390295.1 Oleiharenicola sp. | reverse complement strand
GAGAATACGTTGGTCCGGTAGCCGGCGTTGCGGAGAAGCTCGGCATAGGGATCGTCGGCGATCTGCTGCTGGTTGAACGCGTCAATCTGGGCCTGCGCATCGGCCAGCGTGGCCCCCGGAGCGAGGCGGGCGATGAGCTGGACGTTGTTGGAATGCCGGTTCTTCAGCTCGCGATCCTCCAGATTGGACGCGAGGGGAATGTAGAACTGGGCGCGGCTGGAGAGATACTGGAAATTGGGGGGGAGGACGCCGACGATGATGTTGGGCAGCGAATCCACGATCATCTGCTTGCCGATGATGGCGGGGTCGGAGTTGAAGTGATTCCGCCAGTACGCATCGGTGAGGATGATGTTCTGGGCGTTGGCGTAGACCATCTCCTCGTCCGTGAAGGCGCGGCCCAACGCCATCGGGACACCGAGCGTGGCGAAGAACTCGGGTGACACCCGGTCCCGCTGCACGCGGGTGGGCGAACCGGCGTCCCCCACGATGGCGCTGCCCCCCTGATAAATCGAGGTAGAGGCGAAGGCGGCGATATGCTTTTTCCGGTCGTAATAATTGGGGAGGGAGGCGGAGCTGCGCTCAGCCCCGGCCTTCGGGTAGGAATTGACGGTCGTGATGAGCCGGTCGGCGCCGGGAAAGGGCAGGGGACGAACGATGATGGCGTCCACCACGGCGAAGATGGCGATGTTGGCCCCGAGGCAGAGAGCGAGGGTCAGCAGGACGGTGGCGGTGAACCCACGTTCATGGGCCAGGCGGCGCAGGGTTTGGCGGAGGGAGGGGAGCATGGGGGATGAAGAAGTGAAAGGGAGAGTGAGGGTGCAGAGGTAAAGTGCGGTACGGGTGGTGAAAAATTCGTTCTCGTTCTCTTACTCGTTCTCGTGATCTCGGGCTTGGGTTATGGGTGGAGGCTTTTTTGAGGAGAGAACGATCAGGATTATGAGAAGGAGAACGAAGAGATGAGTCACTCCGTCCGGAGCGCCACCATGGGATCCACCCGGGTGGCGCGGCGGGCGGGGACGTAGGAGGCGAGGAAGGAGACCAGGGCGAGAAGCACCGCGACCGAAAGGTAGGTGACGGGATCGAGGGCAGTGATGCCGATCAGGAAATTCTGGAGCGTGGCGCTCGCGAACCAGGCGGTGAGGGAGGCAATGAGCAGGCCGAGGGTCAGGCCGATACCGAGCTGCCAGGCACCCTGTTGCAGGACCATGCCCATGATCTTGTCCTGGTCCGCCCCAAGGGCCATGCGGATGCCGAATTCCTGCGTGCGCTGGTTGACGGCGAACGAGGTCACGCCGTAGAGGCCGACGGCGGCGAGCACCATGGCGATCACCCCGAAGAGGGAGAACATGATGGCGATGATCCGGTTGCCCCCGGTGAAGACGTCCTGGCTGACCTTGGGGGTGGAGGCAAAGTAGAGCGGCAGGTTCGGGTCGGCCTTCTTGACCTCGAGGCGCAGGGTCTCGAGCAGGGATTCACCGCGCTGGCCGCCGCGGGGCCGCACAGCGATGGTGCCGAACTGCGGGGCGTTTGCCTCGACCGCGGCGGTGGGGCTGAACAACGTGGCGTAGAATGGCACATAGTAGCCGGCCTCGTCCACGTTGAGGTTGTTGAACGGCCCAAGCATCCGCACGGTCGTGACCACGCCGATGATCGTGCGCCAGGGAGTGAAGGAGGCGCCATTGTTCAGGCTCAGGCGGAAACGGCGGCCCAGCGGACTCTCGTTGCCGAAGTGTTTCTTGGCGAAGTAGGCGTTGACGATCGCGACGGGCAGCTTGGCGTCGAGGTCGTCGGCGTTGAAATCACGGCCCTCCAGCAGCTTCTGGCCGGTGACGGCGAAGAAGCCGTCGGATACCTGCTCAAAGTTGGTGTTGGGGCGCTCCTTCTCCTCCTTGTATTCCTTCCCCTCGACCTCGATCGGGCTGTTCCCGGAGAAAACCATCCGAAAGCGGTTGGTGTAGGCGGCGGACTCGATGGCGGGGTTGGCGCGGAGCTGCAGCAGCAGGCGGTCATAAAACAGCTTGCGGGCCGCGCTGTTGGGGTAGTCGCCCTCCATGAGGCCCATGCGCGCACCGAGGACGCCGCTGGTGTCGTAACCGTAGTTGATGTTCTGCTGGTTGAGGATCGAGCGGAGCTGGAGCAGCGAGCCGATGAGCAGGATGCTGGTGACGAGGATCTGGAACACCACGAGGCCGCGGGTGATCAGCATGACCAGGCGGCTGGTGTTGCCGCGACCGGATTCCTTGAGGACGTCGGAGGCGTTGGCGCGGGAGGACACCAGGGCCGGCACGAGGCCCGAGACGACGGCCGCCACCAGCGTGGCGGCGATGGTGAAGCCGAGCACGACGCCGTCGATGCTGAGCGTGATGTAGGCCGGCGGGGGATTGGGCAGGTTGCGCACGGTGGCGTCGAGGAAGTCCACGGCCCAGTAGGAGCCGGCCACGCCGAGGATGGCGCCGAGCGCGGCGACGAGCAGACTCTCGGTGAGCATCTGGCGGACGAGCCGGATGCGGGTCGCGCCGAGGGAGGAGCGGATCGCCAGTTCCTTGGCGCGGAGTGTCGCGCGGCCGAACTGCATGTTCATCACGTTGACGCAGGCGAGCAGCAACACCAGGACGCAGAAGGCGAGCATGACCAGCAGCTGGCCCTGCAGGCCGCGCGGGGTGAAATTCTTGATCAGCGTCTCGACCTCGGCCTCGTGGAACACCTTGTTCGTGTCGGGATAGGCCGCGGCGAAGCGCTGGGCGAAGGCGGCGAATTCCAGCTGGGCCTGGTCGAGGGAGACCCCGGGCTTGAGCGAGGCCAGGACCTGCACGCCGTTGCCGGCGGCGTTCTGGGTGTTGCGGTTCTGCGGCGGGAACTCGTTGAAGACGGGGATCCAGAGCTGCTCGTTGGCGGGAAATGCGAAGCCCTTGGGCATCACGCCGATCACGGTGGCGGGCTTGCCGTTGAGGCGCACGCTGTGGCCGAGGATGTCGGACGCGCCGCCGAAATTCCGCTGCCACAGGTCGTAGCCGATGATGGTGACCTTGGCCGCGCCGGGACGGTTGTCCCCGGCGGTGAAATCGCGCCCGATGAGCGGGGTGACGCCCAGCGCCTTCATGAATCCCTCGGAGATGTAGGCACCGGTGAAACGCTGGGCATCGTTGTCGATGGTCATGTTGACCGTCGAGCCGTTGATATAGGCGCCCATGTGCTCGAGCGACTTCTGCTCGGCCTGCATGTCGATGAAGTCGAGCGGGAACACCTGGTTGTTGACGCCGAAGAAGGTCCGCGAGGTCGGGTCGATGAACTGCACGCTGACCAGGCGGTCGGAATTGGGGAACGAGAACCCGCGCAGCAGCACGCCGTTGACGACGCTGAACTGGGTGGTCACGGCGCAGATGCCGAGGGCGAGCACGAACACCGCGAGGGCGCAGAACGATTTCTCCTTGATGAGCACGCGCAGGCCGATGCGCAGGTCCTGGAGGAAGGTTTCGATGATCATGGGGTGCGTGGGGGGGTGGGATTTGAAATCATTCTCGTTCTCTTACTCTTTCTCGTAATCTCGTGTCCGGTGTTTGCGGAGAGAAAGTGAACGAATAGGAGAAAGAGTCGTGGCCGCGCTCCAGCGTCTCACCGATTGTTAGGCATGAGGTGGGGCAGCAGAAATAAGAAGCGGATGACCGTCTGGGGTAGATCGGCCCGCGCTGACTCGAGAGGCGTTACCCGTCGGGCCGCCGTTTTCTCGTCCAGCTTGTCGGGGAGTTGGACGGTCGGCAGCGCGCTGCCGGTCAGGCAGAGAAACGCAATGACCACGGCGACTGACAGGGTGGCTAAGACCCGCGTATGAGCCCGGAAACCGAGCATGAGCGTGGAGGGGTGCACGCGTTCATTTTGCATGCTTTGTGCCAAGCAAAACGGTAGTTGCTAAGTTAAGGATACCAAGGGGATGCAGCTTTATGACACCAACCCTACCGGGTGATTTGCTGCAGAAACGAAATTACTCCGTCCCACGGATGGGATGCGCCGGCCGATCGTTTTGCGCCCGCTGGGGGCGGCTCGAAATTTTTATCTGCCTCGCTCGACACTGAGGCCGCCGTTGACGGATTCCATTTCCACCTTGGCGCCGCCGCCGTTGACGGTACCACGCAGTTCGTGCCGGCCGGATTTTTCCAGCGTGATCGGGAAGTCACAGCTGACCCGTCCGTTGACCGTGTCGGCATCGAGTTCGAAGGCGGCGTCGGCGGGGAGGATGAGCGTGCACGAACCGTTGACCGTATCAAGCGAGAGGGCGGGGTGGCCGGCGAGCGAGGCATACGAGACCTTGATCGGGCCGTTGACCGTATCGAATTCCCCGGGACCGGCGAGGCCCTCGGCCTCGATGGAACCGTTGACGGCGTCCAGGTTCACGGAGCCCTTGATTCCAGTGACATGGATGCTGGAGTTGACGACGTCGATTTTTTCGAGCGAGGCGCCGGCGGGAACCATCAGTTTGTAGCGTACTGACGCGTTCATGTTGTCCCAGAATTTCCATTTCTTCTCATATTCCGTCTTGATGAAGAGCCGCTGGGGCGAGGACTCGATCTTCAGGTTCATGCGTTTCAGGCCCTCCTCGTTCTTTGCGCTCTTCTCGGCCACGAGCGAGACCTCGGCCTTGTCCCAGGCGACGATCTCGACCGAGCCGTTGACGTTCTCCAGGCGAATCGAGCCATGGGCGTCGAGCGGGTAGGTCTGGGTGAATTTTTCGGTGACCTTGGCGGAGGCGGCGGTCGCGGCGAGGGCAAGGGCGGCTGTCAGGGCGAGGAAGCGGTGGGCGGTATTCATGGGGGATAGGCAGAGGTTAGATCAAGGGATACTCTGATAACACGGAACGGGCCGGAAAGTTACTCGGACCTCAGGGCTTCGAGCGGGTTGACACGGACGGCCTTGCGCATGGGCTGCAGGCAGGCGGCGAACGCAGCCAGGGCGAGCACGACCGGCGCGAGGGCGAGCGTGGCAGGGTCGGTGGGGGCGATGCCGTAAAGCACCCGGCCGACGATCTGGCTGAGGGCGAGATAGCCGGCCAGGCCGGTGCCAATGCCAATCAGCACCAGGCGGGCGCCCTGCTTCAGGACCAGGGCGGCGATGTCGCCCGCGGTGGCGCCGAGCGCGATCCGCACGCCAAACTCGGAAGTGCGCTGGGCGACGGAGAAGGCGAGCACGCCATAGACGCCGAGGACGGCCAGCAGGAGCGCCACGCCGCTGAACAACGAGAGCAGCAGCATCGGGGCGCGGCGTGACTGGGCGACATCGTCCATGCGTTGCTGCATGGTCTTGATGTCAAAGACCGGCTGCTCCGGGTCGGCGGAACGCACGGCCTCGCGCAAGGCGGCGGTCAGCAGGGCCGGATCGCCGTCCGTCTTGGCCACCAACGTGAGGCTGGTGCCGGGATTCTGGGCAAAGGGGTAATAGAGCGTCTCCTTCCGCACGTCCTCCTCGAGGCTCTGGAATTTGATGGGCACCACGACGCCGACGATAATCCAGATGAGGGGATGTTCGTCGTCGCCGCCGCGGCTGATACGCTTGCCGATGGGATCCTGACCGGGCCAGTAACGGTCGGCCAGCAGCTGGTCCACGATGACGACCTTCTGGGTCGCGCCAGAGTCGGCGTCCGTGAACAGCCGGCCGCGGAGCAGGGGCAGGCCCATGGTCTTGAAATAGCCGGGATCGACGACGCGCTGCTGGCCGTGGGGTGCCGGCGCCCCGGCCGGGACCGTGATGTCGGGGCTCGAATAGGAGCCCGAGCTGTTGTTGCCGGTGAACGGCAGCACATTGGTGAGACCCGCGGCCCGCACGCCGGGCAGGGCGCGCAGGCGGGTGAGGGCGGCGTCGGCGAAGGCGGTGCGCTTTTCCGGCAGGTCGTATTTGGCGGCGGGCAGGTCGAGCCGGGCGGTGATGACACCGCCGGGACTGAAGCCCGGGTTTTCCCGCTGCAGCCGCTCAAAACTGCGGACGAGCAGGCCGGCGGTGGAGAGCAGCATCACGGCGAGGGCGATCTCACCGACGACCAGGGTGGCCCGCAGGAAGGTGGTGCGCCGGCCGGCGGAGCCCCGGGTGCCGGCTTCCTTGAGCGCGGCCGCGGCGTCGCCGCGCGAGGCCGACCACGCGGGCAGGGCGCCAAAGCCCAGGCCGGTCAGCAGGGCGCACAGGAGCGTGAAGCCGAACACATTCAGATCGAGCTGCACGCCGAAGGCACGCGGCAGCGTGGACAGGCCGAGCGAGCCCAGCGCGTCCACGCCCCACCACGCCACCAGCAGGCCAAGCGCGCCGCCGGCGAGGAAGAGCAGCAAGCTCTCGGTCAGCAGGAGGCGCATGAGCCGAGCCCGGCCGGCGCCGAGGGCGGCGCGGATGGCGAGCTCGCGCTCACGCGCGACCGCGCGGGCGAGGAGCAGGCTGGCTACGTTGGCGCAGCCGATGAGGAGCGCGGCGGCGACCCCGGCCTGCACGAGCCAGAGCATGCCGCGGATGTTGGCCACGTTTTGCTCGAGAAAACCGGTGGCGCGGCCGCCGAAGCCGCTCGTCTTCCAGAATTCGCGGGAGTCGGCGAGGCGCTCGGCGTTGCGCGCCTGGATCAGGTCGAGGTCACGCTGCGCCAGCGCCGCGGTGGCGCCGGGCTTGAGCCGGGCGATCATGGAGGAGTATTCGTTGCCGCGCTCGGCATCCGTCTTCTCCGCCGGCTGGAAGACAAAGGGCACCCAGGCCTGCACGCGCGGAGTGGGAAAATAAAAGCCCTCGGGCATGACCCCGATCACGGTATAGTTCAGGGTGTTCAGCCGGATGGTCTGGCCCACCAGGGCCGGGTTGGCGCCAAAACGATTTTTCCAGAGGGGGTGGCTGAGCACGATGACCCGCTCGGCGCCCGGCTCGGCATCAGTGGCGGTGAACACGCGACCGCGCGCCGCGGAGGACTGAAGCGTGGTGAAGAGGGAGGGAGTGGCGCTCAGGCCGGTGATGCGCTCGGGCTCGCCCTCGCTGGCGAGGTTGTAGCTTTGCATGTTGTACATGGCCGCATCAGCGAGAGCGCTGACACCCGCGCGCCGATCCAGATAGTCGGGGATGGAGGTGCCGGCGTTGGGCAGGCCCATCAGCGGGTAGGTGTTGTAAACATAGACCAGACGGTCGGAATCGGGCCACGGGTAGGGCTTGAGCAAAATGGCGTGGACGACGGAGAAGATGGCGCTGTTGGCGCCGATACAGAGCGCGAGGGTGAGGACGGCGATCACCGCGAAACCGGGGGTTTTCAACAGGCTGCGAACCGCGTACTTTAGGTCATTGTTCATTATGAAGTATGGAACTGAAGTGGTGGCCAGCCTTCGCCAAGGCTATGGCTGGCTCGTCCCGTCGCGAGGCGCGACAGGCGAGCAGGGCGTATTTGAAATCGGCGAGCATGGTGTGGGGTTGTTGGCGGTTACTCGAGGGCGGTGCTGTAAATGGTGACGGTGCGGGCCGGCGGCGGGGTGGCGGGCGGCGGATCGAACAGCGCCCAGCCACTGTCACCCACGAAATGGAGACGGCCATTGAAAACCTGCCCGAGGGCGAGGTCGGTCATCGCCGGCCGGCCGGAAGCGACCACGCGGGTGGCGGAAGGTCCGGTGGCAGCCGGTTCGATGCGGAGGACACGCTGGGGATTGACGCCGTTCTGCACGGCGAGCAGGCCGCCCGGGCCGGCATAGATTCCGTCGATACCGAAGAACGTGGCGTTGGCCGGGGCCGTGAGCAGGAAGGAATTTTTCGTCGCCACGTCGATTTGCCAGATGCCGTTGGCATAGTCAGAAACGAACAGGGTGAGGCCATCGGCGCTGAAAGCCAGGCCCTGCAGGTTCATGAACTGGTCGCTTTCCAGCCACACTTCGAGTTGGGTGCCGTCGGGCAGAAGGCGCCAGACGGCCTGAAAGATGGAATCGGTCGCATAGATCGAGCCGTCGGTGGCGATGACGAAGTCCCCGAGCAGGTGTCTGATGCCCTTCGCGGTGGCGGGAAAACGCGACCGCACCCGGCCCGTGGCGAAGTCAATCGCGACGAGAGACGAGCGCTTGCCATCCTCGGTCTCCCCACCGGTCATGGCCGACACGCTCGCCGTGGCGGCCCAGAGGGTCTTGCGGTCGGCCGAGAGAGCGAGCTTGAAGACCCCGTCCAAGGCGTCCTCATCGGAGGTGAATTTTCGCAATGCCCCGGAGCGGGCATCGCGCTGCCAGACGCAGCGGTTGCGGACATCGCCGAAATACCAGACCTGGGTTCCCGGGTCGACGAGGCAGCTCTCGATGATGCCGGTGATCTCGGGGAGGGTGACAACGGCCTCGCCTGCTGGGGCCGGGGTGGAGCCGCCGGCCAGCTGTTTGGCGATGGCTTGAAAATCCGGTGCATCCTTCAGCGCGGCCAGCGCCGGATCGGTGGCCACATTCATCCGCAGGCCCATGTCGGCGAGACGCTGCAGGGCGGCCAGGGCGTCGGCCGGTCGCTCCAGCGCCGCGTAGGCCCGGGCCAGGAGCAACTGGATGCGCGGATAGTCCGGGCGCAGTAGCGCGGCCTCCTCGAGCTTGGCGAGAGCGGCGGCTTGGTCGCCGGCCTGGACGGCCGCAGCCGCCTCCCGCATGAGATAGGTGTGGCGCGGTGCGGCGGAAAGGGCTGACGCTCCGAGGGTCAGAGCGCAGATCGCAGCTATCGTTCTCTTGCTCGTAATCATTCTCTTGATCTCGGTTGGAAGGAGAGAATGAGAATGAGTGCGAGAAGGAGAAAGAGTGATCAGATCACTCCGCGCGCAACGCCTCGAGGGGATCGACCTTGGTGGCGCGCCGGGCCGGGAGCCAGCAGGCGAGGGCGGCGACGGCGAAGAGCAGCACGGCCGTGCCGGCCAGGGCGACGGGGTCGGTGGCGATCATGCGGGGCATGAAGGAGGCGAGGAAAAGACCGAGGCCGTAGGCGCCGGCCACGCCGAGCACGAGGCCGATGACGGTGAGGAACAGGCCCTGGCCAAGCACGAGTTTGAGCACATCGGAGGGCTTGGCGCCGAGCGCGAGCCGGATGCCAAACTCACCGGTGCGCTGGGCGACGATGTTGGAAATCACGCCGTAGAGTCCGACCGAGGCGAGGACGAGGCCGAGCAGGGCAAAGCCGCCGAGGAGCTGCGCGACTATGATGAGGTTGTGCTGCTGGCGGTCCACGAACTGGCCGACGGTCATGAGCTGGTCGGCCGGGAGGTCGGGATCCACCTCGGCAACGGCGCGGCGCACGCTTTCGATGAGGCCGGCGGGATTCTCGCTGCGCACGGCGAAGCGGATCCAAGTCCAGGGCTCATGCACGACGGAGCGATAGACATGGTAGGGGGTGGAGGGATTGCTGAAGCTGGCGGCGGATTGGGCGCTGCGGACGACGCCGATGACCTCGGCCCAGGTCGTCTTGTCGCTACCCACGGAGCCGAGACGCTGGCCGAGGGGGCTCTGGCCCGGCCAGAGCTGTTTCGCCAGTGCATCATTGATCACGACCTGCTCGGGGTCGCCCGGCTTGACGTCAGGGGAGATCAGCCGGCCCTCAAGGAGCTTGATGCCCAGCGTGGCAAAATAACCCGAGGTGACCATGACGTGGCTGGCGCGGGGCAGCTTGGCGGGGTCGCCGGTGTTCAGTGCCTCGGACATGATCTGGCGTTCCCCACCATAGTGCCAGAGCGGGAGGGAAGTGGCGAGGGCGACGCTCTCCACGCCGGGCAGGGCGGTGAGCCGGCGCTCGATGCTGCGGTAGAACTCGAGGCGTTTTTCGGGCGTCTCATAGCGTTTCTCCGGCATGGGGAGGACACCGGTGAGCACCTTGCCGGTATCCCAGCCGGTCTCCTGCTGGAGGATGCGGGCGAAGCCGCGCTGCATCATGCCGGCACCGCCGAGCAGCACGAGGGCGAGGGTGACCTCGGCGACGACGAGGGCGTGGCGTATCCGGTGCTGGCCGCGGCCCGAGGTGGAGCCACGGGACGAGGATTTCAAGGCGGTGACGACATCGGTGCGCGACGCGAGCCAGGCCGGGACGATGCCGAAGATCACGCCGGTCAGGACGGAGACGACGATGGTGACGGCCAGGACGCTGCCGTCGATGGGCAGTTGCATGCCGCCCGGCTTGTCGCCGATCCGGATATTGGCTTCAAGCAGGCTGTTCACCCAGAGTGCGACGAGCAGGCCAAGCCCGCCGCCGGTGACGGAGAGGAGAAGGCACTCGGTGAGCTGCTGGACGATGAGCCGGCCGCGGGAGGCACCGAGGGCGGCGCGGATGGCGAATTCCCGCACGGAGGTGGTGGCGCGGGCGAGCTGGAGATTGGCGAGGTTGGCGCAGGCGATCAGGAGCACGAAGCCCGACAGGCTGACCAGCATCCAGGAGATCTTGCGGCTTTCGGTGTCCATGAGCGCCTCATGGAGGACGGGCGCAACATAGCGGAGTCCGGGATAGTCCTGCGGGAAATCCTTCTCCTGGGCGGCGGCGAGCGGCGCGAGCTCGGCCGCGGCCTGGCCGGGGGTGAGGCCGGGTTTCAGGCGCCCGACGAGGCTGAAGACGCGGTAATTGCGGTTCTTGAGCTGCTCAGGGGTGAAGGCCAGCGGCCGCCAGAAGGCGGAATTGCCCCACAGGAACCGGTATTCGATGCTGGCGGGCAGCACGCCGATGATAACATGCGGGTCGCCGTCGATCCGGAGGATGCGGCCGATGACCGAAGGGTCGCCGCCGTAGCGCTCCTGCCAGAGCCCGTGGGCCAGCAGCACGACCTGGTCCTTGCCGGGCTGCGTCTCCTCGGCGGTGAAGGGCCGGCCAAGCAGCGGCTGGACGCCGAAAGTGGCGAACATCTCCGCGTCGGCCATGATGCCGTTGAGGCGCTCGGCGGGCTGGCCGGGCTCGGCCACGGCGGAGAAATCGCGGGTGAAGGTGGAGAGGGACGTGAACGCCGTCGTCTTTTCGCGGATCTCGCGCTGCTCGATCTGGGACATGTCGTTGTCCTGGCCCCGGGGGGTCTGGCGCATGAGCATGACGAGCCGCTCGGGCTCGGGGAAAGGCGCGGAGCGGAAAAGCAGCGCGTCAACCAGGCTGAACATCGAGGTGTTCACGCCGATACCCAGCGCCAGCGTCACCAGGGCGATGACCGTGAAGCCCGGGGACTTGAACAGGGAGCGGAGGGCGTAGCGCATTTTCGATTTGGGATTCTCGACTCTCGATTTCTGAGGGCCTGCCGGGCGGCCTAATCGGTCTCGTACTCTTTCTCGTTTTCCCTCTTGTGCACCCGAAGATCGCGGTCCTTCAGAAGAAGAGAACGAGCAGGATTAAGAGAATGAGAATGATTGCTTCCCGCGCCTCAGGCGCGGGTCGGGTCGGATTCCATCTGCTCCTCAACGACGCGGCCGTCGAAGACGTGGATGGTGCGCTCGGCGTGGCGGGCGAACCGCACGTCGTGTGTGACCATGACGATGGTCGAACCGGTCTTGTGGAGGGAATGGAGGAGTTCCATGACGGCGTCGCCGTTCTTGGAATCCAAATTGCCGGTGGGCTCGTCGGCGAGGAGGACGGCAGGCGAGCCGGCGAGGGCGCGGGCCACGGCGACACGCTGCTGCTGGCCGCCGGAGAGCTGGGAAGGGAGGTGCTTGGCGCGGTGACCCATGCCGACCTTCTCGAGGGCCTCGGTCACGCGGGTCTTGCGCTCGCTGGCGGGCA
>JANMTJ010000341.1:0-1935 GCA_031390295.1 Oleiharenicola sp. | reverse complement strand
TCTGACCCCCAGCCACGGCAGCACGCAGAGGCGGCCGCCCCAGAACAGCGCGGTGGCGCCGCACACGGCCCGGGCCAGCGGGGTGCCGCCCACCAACTCGGGGGCGAAGGTCAGCGAGAACAATCCCAGCACGGCGATCATCGCGCCGATTGACACGTTCTGCGCCACGGCAAACCGGCGGTGGATGGGCGGCAGGGCCGCCAAGTTTTTATCCCAATCGGGCGGAATGGGCGTGAAGCACGCCAGCCCGAGCGTGATGAAATGAAATACCCCCGCCGCCCTCACCCCGAGAATCAAGAGCGGGTCGTCCATGCCGGGGTTAGCGCGATTTCTTCCGCGTGAGGGTGATCGGGTCGACGAGCAGCGCCGGGTTCGTGAGGTTTTGCTTGATCAGCTTCTGGAGCGCGGCGCGGTCTTTGGCGGATTCGGGCACGACCTTGTTGCTAACGCCGGTCAACGTGAGTTGCACATTATCGGGGGAGAGCTGCCACACGAAATAAACGTATTTACGGGCATCGGCATTGAGGTCCTGCACGCTGAGAAAGGCGGTGCCGGCGAAATCGGAGTGGAAGGCCCGGTACACGTCACCGTCCATGACGACGACGTAGGTGGAGTCGTCGAACAGGCGGACATTCAGATACTCCGTCTTCTGACTTTCCTTGTCCACGATCTGCCAGTCGCCAAGGAGGCGGGCGTCAACCTTGTGCGTCGGTTTGGGTGTGAGCGGGACGTCGTAGTTGCAGCCACCGAGTAAGAGGCAGGCGGTGGCGATGAGCCAAGGGCTGTGGATCCTGAGGTTTATCCGCTCAGAATGACAGAAAGTGGGTGGCGGACAAGGCGCGGAAACGTAAAAAAGCCACGGCTGGTGCCGTGGCCTCGGAAGAGGGAAGTGCTTCGCGATAGATTCGGTCAGAACTTGAAGCTCACGCCGGCGGTGAGGACGAAGTCGTCGCCGACCTCGGCCGTTATGCCGAAAAGGTCCACATCATCAATCCGGAGGTATTTCACCCCCGCGTGCAACGTGACGGCGGGCGTGGCCTTGTAGCTCAGACCGGTGAAGGCCTGGAAGACCAGGGCATTGCCGCTGTCGGAGACGATGGGCACGCCACTGCCGAGAAAGCGGGCGCTGACCCGGGACTGGCCGATGCCGGCCCCGAAATAATAGCCGAGCTTGTCGGCGGGCGTGGTCTCGGCGCGATAATTGATCGTGATCGGCGTGAGCTTGGACTTCTGGGTTAGTAAAATTCCCGCGCTCAATGGGGCGGGCGCCACCTCACTCTCCGTGTGCTGGGTGTAGCCGAGCTCAATCTCCACCTGATGGGAGAACGCGGAGGTGGTCTTGAATTCCCAGCCGATGCGGCCGGCCCAATAGGCATCCTTGTTGTCGGTGAGGTAGCCGGCTTCAAGGCCGGCGGTGATGGCCGCCGACGCGGAGACCGCAAGGCCGGTTGCGAGCAGGACAAGGAGGGCGAATTTTTTCATGGGTTTGGATTTTTAGGTTGGGCCCATGTGGATGGACGTTGGCAGGAATTCGTGCCGCCCGGCAAGAATGGGGCCGGGCCCCGGGCCCGTTGGGTGGGAGGGTCTGGGGGTTGCTGGAGTGTGCCATTTTCCCTGTCGGTGCGCTCGGCACCGGTTGACTGGAGCATCGCATATCTTGCCCTGCCCGGCGGACCCATCCGCCACGGAAAGGTTCCGCGACCGGCCGGACAGTCACCGGCCGGGCATAAAAAGGCCGCGGCGGGTGCCGCGGCCGGGTGGGCGAGGTCGAAGCGCGTCCGGAGGCCGCGCTCCCCCTCAGATGCCGGCGCTGTTTTCTTCGGGGATGCGCATGCAGTAAAAACTGCGATACACGAACACGAGCGCCACCGCGAAGAAGAACACACCGATGCCGGTCTTCAGGCTCTGGTTGGTCATCGTCACCGCGATCTCGAC
>JANMTJ010000287.1:0-3481 GCA_031390295.1 Oleiharenicola sp. | reverse complement strand
GATCAGGTTCCCGCGAAACTTTGCGGCCACCTGCCGGGCAAGCACCTCGTCTCCACCGCCGAGATGGTCGCCCGCGTGAAGTCCGCCGTGAGCGGCAAACCGGACCGCGACTTTGTCGTCATGGCCCGCACCGACGCCGCCGCCAACGAAGGGGTGCCGGCCGCGATCGCCCGCGCCCAGGCCTACGTGGCCGCCGGGGCCGACATGATCTTTGCCGAGGCGTTGCGCACCTTGGAGGACTACCGCGCCTTCACTGCCGCCGTGCGCGTGCCCGTCCTCGCCAATCTGACCGAGTTCGGACTGACGCCCTATTTCACGCGGGATGAACTTCGCGCCGCCGGGGTCGCACTGGTGCTCTATCCGCTCTCCGCTTCGCGCGCCGCGGCCGCCGCCTCGTTTGAGGTGTACCACACGATCCGCCAGGCCGGCACACAACAGGCCGTCGTCGGGAAAATGCAGACCCGCACCGAACTCTACACCACCCTCGGCTACACCCCGCCGAAGGAAACCAGCCAACCATAGTCGAGCTCGCCGAAGTCATGTCCGACCCCATCCCCGCTCCCGTTGCCAAGGGCAAGAAATCCGTCGCCCTTTCCGGTGTCGTGGCCGGCAACACCGCCATCTGCACCGTCGGACATTCGGGCAACGACTTGCATTACCGCGGATACGACATTGCCGACATCGCCGCCCAGGCGACCTACGAGGAGATCGCCCACCTCCTCATCCACGAGCGCCTGCCCACTCGGGCCGAGCTCGACGCCTATCAATCGAAACTCCGGCAACTTCGCCACCTGCCGGACGCGCTCCAGACCGTCTTGGAACAGATTCCCGGCAGCACCCACCCGATGGATGTCCTCCGCACCGGCTGTTCGATGTTGGGTAATCTCGAATCCGAGAAACTTTCCACCACGGATGGCGCGCGCACCGTTGCCGATCGGCTGCTCGCCAGTTTTCCCTCGATGCTGCTCTACTGGCATCACTTCGCCACGGGTGGCCGGCGCATAAACGTGGAGACGGATGATCCGTCCATCGCGGCGCACTTCCTGCACCTGCTGCACCAGCGTGCCCCGTCCGCCTCGCATATCCGGGCCCTCGACCAATCGCTCATCCTTTATGCCGAGCATGAGTTCAACGCCTCTACTTTCACGGGCCGGGTGATCGCCGGCACGGGCTCAGACATTTATTCGTGCATCACCGGGGCGATCGGCGCACTGCGTGGTCCCAAGCACGGCGGGGCGAACGAAATCGCCCTGGAAATACAACAGCGTTACCGGACGCCCGATGAGGCCGAGGCCGACATCCGCGCCCGCATGGCGCGCCGGGAAATCGTCATCGGTTTCGGCCACCCCGTCTACACGGTCAGCGATCCGCGCAGCAACATCATCAAGGAAATCGCGCGGGGACTCAGCCGCGAGGCGGGAGCGCCAGCTTTGTTCGCGGTAGCGGAGCGGATCGAGACGTTGATGTGGTCCGAGAAGAAGATGTTCCCCAATCTCGATTGGTTCAGCGCGGTCGCGTATCATCACCTGGGTGTGCCCATGCCGCTCTTTACGCCGCTTTTTGTCATCGCCCGCACGGCGGGGTGGGCCGCGCACATCATCGAGCAGCGCGTGGACGGCAAGATCATCCGCCCCGGCGCCCATTACACCGGGCCCGCGGACCGGCCCTTCGTGCCGCTCGCCCAGCGAGGCTGATCGTTCTCATTCTCTCGACCCATGGAGAACGATTACGAGTAAGTGAACGAGAACGATTTCCCAACATGTCTTCCCCCATCTCCAACGTCCGGCCGGCTTCCGACCAGCTCCTGGTCGATCTCGCTGAATACGCGCGCAACGCGAGGATCACCAGTGACGAGGCCTACGATACCGCCCGGTGGTGTCTCGCCGACACCCTCGCCTGCGGCATCATGGCGCTCGCCTATCCGGCTTGCACGAAGCTCCTCGGCCCCGTGGTGGACGGCGTCACGGTCAGGCACGGGGCGCGCGTCCCGGGCACCGGCTACGAGCTCGATCCCGTGCAGGGGGCGTTTAACATCGGCACGATCATCCGCTGGTTGGATTTCAATGATACCTGGCTCGCCGCCGAGTGGGGCCACCCGTCCGACAACCTCGGGGCCATTTTGGGCACCGCCGACTGGCTTTCCCGCCACCAGGCCGCCGGCACCATTCCGGCCGCGTTTCACACGCCCTTGGCCGCTTTCGGTCAGCAGCAAATTTCCGCCCCTGGCGCGCCCAGCCGCCCGGCCCGCGCCCCGCTCACGATGAAGGACGTCCTCACCGCCATGGTTAAGGCCCATGAGATCCAGGGCGTCCTCGCCCTCGATAATTCCTTCAACCGCGTAGGGCTGGACCATGTCCTCCTCGTGCGGGTCGCATCCACCGCGGTCACCGCCGTGATGCTCGGCGGCACGCGTGAACAGGTCATCAACGCCCTCTCGCACGCGTGGCTCGACGGCTCTTCGCTCCGCACCTACCGCCACACCCCCAATACCGGCTCGCGCAAATCGTGGGCCGCCGGTGACGCCACGAGCCGGGCCGTCCGCCTGGCGCTCATCGCCCTGACCGGCGAAATGGGGTACCCGTCCGTGCTGACGGCCAAGACCTGGGGATTCCAGGACGTCTCCTTCAAGGGCCGGCCGCTCAGGCTCGCCCGCCCGCTTGGCAGCTACGTGATGGAGCAAATCCTCTTCAAAATCTCCTTTCCCGCCGAATTTCACGCGCAGACGGCCGTCGAGTGCGCCGTACAGCTTCATCCCCAGGTGAAGGATCGCCTGGACCAGATCGAGCGCATCGAGCTGACCACCCACGAGTCAGCCATCCGCATCATCGACAAGTCCGGCCCATTGCACAATCCGGCCGACCGCGACCATTGTCTGCAATACATGACCGCCATCGGGATGATTTTCGGCTCGCTCACGGCCGATCACTACGAGGACAAGGCCGCCGCTGATCCACGCATCGACGCCCTCCGCGCCAAGATGACCGTCACCGAGGACAAGTCCTACTCGAAGGACTATCTCGACCCGGACAAGCGCTCCATCGCCAACGCCGTGCAGGTGTTTTTCCAGGACGGCACCGCCACACCCAGGATCGCGGTCGAGTATCCCATCGGCCACCGGCGGCGCCGGGGCGATGGCATTCCCCTCCTCCAGCAAAAGGCCCGCGCCGCTTTTGCGCACCACTACGGCAGCGACCGGGGCGACACGATCATGTCGCTCTTCGCCGACCGGGCCAAACTGGAAGCGATGCCCGTGCATGAGTTCATGACGCAGCTGGTTGTGATCTGACGTCCGCCGCCACCAGCCAAGCGACCGGCGGGATGCGGTCGTCCAGTCCGGGCCGGTCCTGTTGTTCAGGGCGTCTGTGTCAGCCCAGGGTGGTGGCGCGCGCCGGCAGGCTGGTGCCGTCGACCCACCGGCCTTCGACGAGGATGCGGCGGCAGTATTGCGGCACGCCGCGTTCATTCTGGTGAATGAGTGCGG
>JANMTJ010000265.1:0-13811 GCA_031390295.1 Oleiharenicola sp. | reverse complement strand
CCGCAGGGCAGGTCGAGGATGTCGGGGTAGTGGGGCTTGTCGCAGAGCTCGCCCGAGAAATGAATCAGTTCCAGGGCCCGCCGGCCGAGGTCGAAGTATTGCCCGGTCAGCGCGGCATCGGCATCCTTGGCCAGCATGCCGTCGCGGGGTGCCAGGGTGCGGTCAACCGGGAGGGCGGAGAAATCGTAGAGCGGTTTCATGCGTCGAGCGGTCGAATCAAGGCGCGCTGACCAGAGGGCGTCAATCGCGGGTAAATAGGACGCACCAGGGCAAAATCGTCGAAATCAATGGTTCCCCGCCGCAACGCAATTTGCTATGGTGGACTCATGAATGGGAGAATGACCAAGATGACTGCCGCCGGCTTCGTGCTGATGGTGCTGTTGGCGACGGGCCGGGCCGGGACCTGGATCCTGGCCAATGGCGACCGTCTGACCGGCGAGCTGGTGGGGGAGGACCCCGCCTTCATTGAGGTGCAGCATCCCCAGCTCGGCCGCTTGAAGGTGCCGCGCACGGCTTTGCGGGTCACGGATCCGGTGGCCCCGAAGCCCAGTATGAAAGAAGAGGCACCCGCCGCCGCTGTGAAGTCGGCCCAGCCCGACGTCAGAAAATGGAAAAGCCAGGTGGAGCTGGGCTATGTGCAGCAATCCGGGGCCAAGGACAAGGAGGACATCTCGGCCCGGCTGCAGGTCGATGGCAAGGAGGGGTCCAGCACCTACCGGGGAACGGCCCGGCTGCTGCAATCGGAGGCGGACGGAAAGACGGTGACCAACCGCCGCGAGGCGGAGTTTCGCTGGCGCTACGACATCAACAAGCGGTTGTTCGCCCAGGCCCTCACGAACTATGAGTCGGATGAGGTGCGCAAGATGGACCTGAGCCTCGAGCAGCAGTTCGGCGGCGGCTACCGGCTCGTCGACAATGCCCGGCACAAGGTCAACGTCGGCCTCGGCGCGGTCGTGCAATATCTCGAGCGATCCAATACCGACGAGCAGACCGCGGTGCTCGGTGCCTTCTTCCAGGATTATGCCTACCAGTGGACCACCCGGGTCAAGCTGGTGCAGGAGTCGAGCCTGATGGTCTCCGATACCGGTACGCTCAACGTGAAGAGCAGCCTGACCAGCGCTCCGCTCGAGGGCAGCTACCGCATGCGGTTCAACACCGGCGTGCAGAGCAAGGTGACCGACCACATGTCGCTCAACGTGCGCTTCGAATACGATTACGACCGCTCGGTGCTGGACCATGAACTGCGCGCCGACCAGCGGCTGACGACCTCGCTCGGCTACATCTGGTAACCCCCGCGACCGGCTCGGGGCAGGGCAGGCAAATTGGCTGGCGGGATCGGGGCCCGGCGACACAATCAGGCCCGTGAACACCCCGATCTGGGACGACCGCGACTGGCGACCGTTGCCGAGACTTGAAGGCCCCGTCCGGGTCGATGTGTGCGTGATCGGGCTCGGCGGCTCAGGACTGGCCGCGCTGGAGGAGCTGGGTGCGCTCGGCGTGAGCGCGGTGGGGGTGGATGCCGCGGTGGTCGGCGGCGGTGCGGCCGGCCGCAACGGCGGCTTCATACTGGCGGGGCTGGCGAAATTTTTCAACGAGACCGTGGCGCAGTTCGGCGAGACGGCAGCCAGCTCGATCTACCGGCAGACGGCCCGGGAAATCCAGCGGCAGGCGGAGGAAATGCCCGCGATCGTCCGCGTCACGGGCTCGCTCCGCATCGCCGCCGATGCCGCGGAACTGGCCGACTGCCAGAAACACCGGGCGGCGCTGCACTACTGTGGATTCACCGCCGAGTCCTACGCCGGGCCGGAGGGCGAGGGCCTGCTCCTGCCGGCGGACGGGGTCATCCAGCCGCTGCACCGGGTGCGCGCCATCGCGCAAAGGCTCCGGCAGCACGACGTGCTGCTCTACGAGGATTCTGTCGTGCGGAAAATCGTGCCCGGTTCGGTCGTCACGGACCGGGGCACGGTCTTTTGCGACACCGTGATTGTGGCCGTGGACGGGCGGCTGGAGGTGATTTTTCCCGAACTGACGGGGCGCGTTCGCACGGCCCGGTTGCAGATGCTCGCGACAGCGCCGGCCCCGGCGGTGGAATTCTCGCGACCGGTTTATTGGCGACACGGCTATGAATACTGGCAGCAGCTCCCGGACCGGAGCATCGCGCTCGGCGGTTTCCGCGACCATGCGCTGCAGGAGGAGTGGACGACCGAAGCCGGACCGACGGAGTTCATCCAGGACTTGCTGGAGAAATTCCTGCGGCAGCACCTGAAGGTCACGGCCCCGGTCACGCACCGCTGGGCGGCGTCGGTGGGTTACACGCCTGACGGCCTGCCGGTGTTGGAGGAGGTGCAGCCGAAAATCTGGGCGGTGGGCGGCTACAACGGGACCGGCAATATTGTCGGGGCCCTGAGCGCACGAGCGGCGGCCCGGCTGGCGTGCGGCCAGACCTCGGCTTGGGCGGAAGCCATCGCCGCCGCGCGGGCGCATGCGAGAGGGTAGGATTTCTTGCAGGGTCGGCGCTTGTCGCCGGACCGGCCCGCCGGCAAGCGGCGGCCCTACCCAGCATAAGCTGCGGAATTGACAGGGCCCCTCCCGCCGGTCACCCCTTGCCCCGATGAATTCGTTCGCCGCCACCTTCACCTTTGCCTTTGCGGGTTACTTTACCCCGCAAACCGGAGGCGGCCTGTCCCCACGCAACGTCTGAACGAAACCCAGACCCATCTGCCAAGGAGCCGCCCCGACCCGGGCGGCTTTTCCATTTTACCGCCATGAACTCCATCCCTCAGTCCGCCACCCGTCGCCCCGCGCATGCGGGGTTGATTAACCGCCCACCGACCCTCCATGCTGGGCTTCCCTGCAACCGCCTGACCGCCCTCCCGTCATGAAACCCGACCTCAAGAAGGAACTCGCCAAAATCCGCGCCGACATCGATGACCTCGACCAGAAGGCGGTCCGGCTGCTCAACACCCGGCTGAAACTCGCCCAGAAGATCGGCGAGCTGAAGCGCGGCGCCCACACCCGCATCTACGTGGCCGAGCGCGAGGCCGATGTGCTCCGCCGCGTGCAGCACGCCAACCAGGGACCGCTCAAACCCGCCGCGCTGCAGGCCATCTACCGCGAAATCATGTCGGCGGCCATCGCGCTCGAGAAGCCGCTCGTCATCGCCTACCTCGGGCCCGAGGCGACCAACACCCACCAGGCGGCCCTGAAGAAATTCGGCGCCAGCGTGGACTACCGCCCGATGCAGTCGCTGGCCGATGTCTTCGCCGCCGTCGAGAAGGACGAGGCCGACTACGGCGTAGTGCCCGTGGAGAACTCCACCGAGGGCTCGGTCCGTGACTCGCTCGACCTTTTTGTGGAGACCCCCCTGAAGATCGTGGCGGAGGTGCAGCTCTCGATCGACCACGCGCTCATCTCGAACACCCCGCTGGAGAAGATCAAAAAGGTCTATTCCAAGGACCAGGCGCTGGCGCAGTGCCGCCGCTGGCTCCAGCGCCACCTTCCGCACGCCCAGCTGGTGGACGTGGACAGCACGGCGCTCGGCGTGATGCACGCCGCGAAGGAAAAGGGCGCCGCTGCGGTCGCCCCGCCGCTCGCCGCCGAGCGCTATGGCGTGCCGATCCAGGCGAATCATATCCAGGACCAGAAGAACAACACCTCGCGCTTCGGCATCCTGGGCCGCGAACCGTCGGGTCCCGCGGGCAAGGGTCACGACAAGACCAGCCTGCTGGTCTCGCTGCACCACGAGCCCGGCGCCCTGCTGCGGGCGCTGCAGCCGTTCGACCGCCGCAAGCTGAACCTCACGCGCATCGAGTCGCGCCCCAGCCGGCTCCGGCCGTGGGATTACATCTTCTTCCTCGATGTCGCCGGCCACTACGAGGATCCCGCCATGCAGGCGGCCCTCAAGACGCTGCGCCGCCAATGCCCGCTCGTCAAATGGCTGGGCAGCTATCCCGTCGCGCGCCGCTGAGTTAACGCCGCTGCCCCGTGCCCGCGCTGAAAATCCTCTTTGTCACGCCGGAGGTTGAGCCGTTCGTCAAGATCGGCGGTCTGGCCGACATGGTGGGGGCGCTGCCGAAGGACCTGGCCCGGCTGGGCCATGATGTCCGCGTGGTGTGTCCGGCCTACGGCTCGGTGCGGCGCGGCGCCGGGTGGCACGCGCTGGTGGAACCGCTCGGGGTGGAAGTGGGGGCGGTGACGCAGTGGGCGCGGACCTGGGAGACCGTGCTGCCGGGTTCGGCGGTGCCGGCGTATTTCCTGGAAAACCACGACCACTTTGCCCGGCCCGAGGTCTATACCGGGCCGTGGGGGGCGCACGAGGACAACGACATGAGGTTCGCGTTTCTCTGCCGCGGGGCGCTGGCACTGTGCGAACAGCTCGACTGGATCCCCGATGTGATCCACGGCCACGACTGGACCACCGGCCTGCTGCCGCTGATGCTGAACACCACGCAGCGCGACACGGCGCTGGGCCGGACGGCGACGGTGTTCACCATCCACAACCTCGAGCACCAGGGCTGGTCGCCGGCCCGCGTCGTGGATTTTGCCCGCCTGCCCTGGGGGGAGATCCGGCGGGATGCCCTGGAGTCGAACGGCATGGTAAACCTCATGAAGGCCGGACTCTGCCACGCGACCAAGATTTCCACAGTGAGCCCGACCTATGCCAACGAGATCCGCACGGCCGATGGCGGCTTCGGGCTCGATGGGGTGCTGCGTTTCCGGGCGGGCGATCTGGTGGGCATTCTCAACGGCATCGACGACACGTCGTGGGATCCCGCGCATGACCCCGCGCTTCCGGAGCATTACTCCGCGGCGCACCTGGCCGGAAAGGCGGCCTGCAAGACCGCCTTGCAGGAGCGCTTCGGGCTGGAGCCCAACCCCGGGGTGCCGGTCTTTGGCGTGGTCTCACGGCTCGCCACGCAAAAGGGACTCGACCTGCTGGCGGACGCCCTGCCGGCCATCATGGACCGGATGAGGGTGCAGCTGGTGCTGCTGGGGAACGGCGACAGCCGGCTGGAAAACACCTTCCGCTGGGCGGCCGACACCTACCGCGGACGCTGTGGCGTGCATATCGGCTTTGATGGCGCGCTGGCCCGGCTCATCCAGGCCGGGAGCGATTTCTTCGTGATGCCCAGCCGCTCCGAGCCGTGCGGGCTGACGCAGATGTACGCGATGCGCTACGGCACGCTGCCGGTGGTGCGGGCGACGGGCGGGCTGGTGGACACGGTGCAGAATTATGCCGAGGGCCAGCCGGTGGGCACGGGCTTTGTCTTCAATGACGCCACAGTGGAGGCGCTGCGCGACACGATTGGCTGGGCCTGCGCGACCTGGTACGACCGGCCGGGGGAACTGCTCGGCCTGATCCAGCGCGCGATGGCGCAGGATTTCTCGTGGCGGTCGAGCGCGGCCCACTACGTGAACCTCTACCGCTGGGCGGTGCAGGCGCGGACGGGGGCGGAGCTGTAGGGCCGGCGCTGGTCGCCGGGCCGAGGCCAGCCGACAAGCGGCAGCCCTACAATCTGAAACGGCGGCCACAGACCGCCGCTACAAATCGCGCCCTACCTCTCAGCCCTCGAAGCTGTAGAAGCCGTGCAGGCCCTCGTAATCGGTCACCGGGTGCCGGCCGAGGTTGCGTGCGCTGGCGGTGAGGTCGAGCGAGGTGGCGGCGGCTTCGCTGAGCACGCAGGTCGAGCCCAGGGGCTTGGTGGACTTCTCGATGCGGAAAAGGAAAATGACCTCGGCTCCGGTCAGGTTCTCGCCCTGCAGGCCGCCGCTGATCCGGACGCTGCCATGATGGAGCAGGATGCGGAACGGGCGCGGGCTGGAGGACTGGATGGCGAGCAGCTCGCGCAGCGCCGCCGTGACATTGCCGGCCGGGTGCTTGTCCTGCCGCCAGTAGGCGAAAATCGCGTCCCCGAGGTAGGCATTGATGGTGCAGCCCTGACGGAGGAGGATCGGCCGGACGAGCCCGAGCCATTTCTTGAAGTCGGCCGAGGCCGCCTCGGCGCCGACCTTCTGCGTGTGCGCGGTGAAGCCGATGATATCGAGCATGAGCAGCCAGACCTTGCCCGAGTGAATCTGCACCGAGGTGGCGCCGAGATCACCGGCCTGCTGCCCCGGCTCCTGCTGGCAGCGGTAGGTCAGGGCCACATCCCCCAGCTCGATCTTGTCGCCGTCCCGGAGCGGGACCACCTGCTCGATGCGGAGACCGTTGAGGTAGGTGCCGTTCATGCTGCGGAGGTCGGCGAGCAGAAAACCGCCCGTGGGGCCGGGTTGCAGCATGGCATGGCTGCGGGAGATGCCGGGCAGGTCGAGGACGTGGGTGCAGCCGGCGGCGCGGCCCAGCGTGCAGGCGCCCTTTTCCAGCCAGAGCATGCGCCCGTCGGCCATCTCCAGCCAGGCTTGCGGCAGGGTTGCGTCCATGGGCGGCGTTACTTGATGCGCAACCGCCAGAGGTTGTAGGCGCCGCCGCGATTGGAGAGGAAGTAGACGATGCTCGGGTCGGTCGGCGACCAGCCGGGCATGATGTCGTCGGAACCGTTGGCCGTGAGCTGCTGGATCTGCGAGCCGTCCGCGTTCATGACATAGATGTTGTTGTTGCGGCGGCCCTGGTCGTCGGCATCGCGGTCCGAGACAAAGAGGATGCGCACGGGATTGGCGAAACTGGCCGCGGGGTTGAAGCAGTTGGCGCCGAGGAAGGAGTCGTCGGAAATGATGTTGGTCTCGAGGCGGCCGTCGGGCTCGACCGAGAAGATCTGGCGCTTGCCGTTGGACTGGTCGGGGCGGGTCAGGTAGATCTTGGTCGGCTCGCGGTGGCTGATCTCCTCGGCGTTGATCTGGAATTGCGTGGGGAGGGCGCCGTCCATCTTCACCGTGCTGAGCTGGGCCTGGGCGAGGGGATAGTTGGGCTCGATGGAAAGGTAGACGACCTCGCGGTTGCTGTCGGTGTAGGAGGGGGAGTAGTTGAACCGCTGGTCGTTGGTGATGCGCGCGACGCCGCCGGACGTGCGGTTGTCGCTGAAGCTGATGCGGAACACGTCGGGTTTCGAGAGATCGCCGCGGTTGGACTGGAAGACGAGGATGTTGCTCGAGTCGGGCGCGATCACCGGGGCGCAGTCATAGTAGCGCTTGTTGTTGTCGATGAGCCGGGCGATGCCGCCGCCGTCATCCTCGATGCGTTTGAGGAACAGGCCGGAGTAGTACTTGCCCGCATCATCCTGCGCGGTGAGCGAAAGTATGGCGGACTGGCCGTCGGGGGTGATGGCGTAGGAGTTGATGGCCTGGAGGGGCGCCTTGGGGTTTTGATCGCGCCGGGTGAAGCGGGTGAGCCGGGCGAGGCCGGTGATGTCGGCGCCACGCTCGCTGCTGTCGAGGGTGGCGATCCGGGTGGCCCGGTTGACGGTGAGGCGGGCCCCGGTGGGCGTCATCTCGATCGCGGGGGAGAAGAGGGCGACCTGCACCTCGGTCACGGCCTTCAGGGTGAGGGCGACGTTCTCGAACGAGTCCTGCGCGAGGGTGAGCTGTACCGGCTGGTAGAGGGTGGGGATCTCGGCCTTGAGGATGAAGGTGGGCCAGGGCTTGGTCTTGTCGGCCCGGGTGAAGACGACGGGGACCTTTTGCGGGGCGGCGCCAAGCTCGCGGTCACCCAGCGTCAGGAGGGCCTCGACGGGCGAGTTGTCGGTGGTCTTGGCGCTGACGAGAAAGATGCGCTCGATGCGCAATGGCGTGAGAATGACCGTGGCGGGAGCGGGCCTGTCCTCGGTGAGGCGGAAGGATTCGGTCTGATAATCGGCCTTGGCGACCGTGCCGAAGAGCGGCTGCCAGGGGGAGTTTTTGTCGGGACGGGTGAACGTGACGGTTTTGGCGAAGGGGGTGGTGCCGGCCATCTTGCCGTCGATGGACACCGTGGCGCCATCGACGTTGGACGTGACCTTGACGTCGCGTTCGATCTGCAGCGGCTCCAGGGCCACGCTGACTTCCTTCAATTTCTGCTTGGTCGAGAAGGTGGCGGTCTCGGACTGGTAGCCCGGCTTGGTGACCGTGATGGTGTAGGGGACGTCCCGGCGCTTGAGGTCGAAGCTGGCGGGGGCGGGGCGGGTATCGCCCTCGATCGAGACCATTGCGCCCGCCGGGGTGGCCCGGACCACCAGGGCGACGGCATGGGCCGTGGCGGAGCAGAGGCAGATTGCCAAGAAGGCGAAAGCATAACGGGCCAAGAGTCGCTTCATAGGACCCCCATGTAAGCCCGGCCGCCGAGGAGGGGTCAACACCGGGATTTGGTTTCTAGACTGGATTAACGCCGGCCCCGTCCCTTGTATGGCCGGTGCCCCATGGATCATCCCGTAGAGAAAACCGTTTTTGCTCCTCGTAGTGCCGGCGGGAGCCTGGCGGTCGGTCTCTTCAACGCCGGCGACGTCGTCGGGCAATACAAGATCGAGCGGGTGCTCGGGCAGGGCGGCATGGGCGTGGTCTATCTGGCCCAGCACACGGCCCTCAAGAAGCGCTTCGCCATCAAGGTGCTGCCGGCCCAGCTGGCGCAGGAGAAGCAGTTTGTGAAGCGGTTCAAGGGCGAGGCGGAGATGGTCGCCCGGCTCAAGGATCCGCACATCGTCAACGTCACCGATTTTGGCGAGAGCCAGGGCAAGCTCTACCTCGTGCTCGAGTATGTGGACGGCGGCACGCTGGAGGACTGGTTCCGGGCGCATTGCACCAAGGACGGGGGCCTGCCCGCGGCGGATGTGGCCCGCATCACCGAGCAGATTCTGCAGGGCCTGGCCCATGCGCACAAGGCCGGCATCATCCACCGCGATCTCAAGCCGGCCAACGTGCTGATGGAGAAAACCGGCGAGGCCAAGATCTCCGACTTCGGCCTGGCCCGGATTGCGGCCGAGGAGGAATACAAGAAGGCGGGCGGCACGTATGCCCCCTTCGGCGGCGGCGACAGCGTGACCACCACCGGAGCCATCGTCGGCACGATTGATTTCATGTCGCCCGAGGCGCGCAACATGAAGCCCTCGGACGCCCGTTCGGACATCTGGGCGATGGGTATCATGACTTACTATCTGCTGACCGGAAAGAAACCGTCGGGGGTGGCGAAGCTCGCCTCGCAACTCGTACCCGGGCTCGATCCGCGTTGGGACAATTTCATCGCCACGTGTCTGGCGGATGATCCGGCCGGTCGCTACCAGACGGCCGGCGAGGCCCTCGTCGCGCTGCAGCTGCTGCAGGTAAAGCCCGTCCGCAAACTCAATCCCCTCGTGCCGGTGGCGGCGCTCCTGGTGCTGGGTGCGGTGGGCTTCGCCGCCTGGAAATTCCTGGCCGCTCCGCCCCCGGCGGTGGTCCAACCCGCGACGACGGAGACCGCGGCGGCCAACGCGCCGGTTGATCCGGGCAAGACGCCGGTGATCACCGCCCCCGCCACGGCCGAGCAACCGGTCACGCGCAAGCTCACCCTGACCGGTCTGCCCGCCGGCGCGCAAGTGGCCTACCGCGGTCGCACGCAGACGATCAGCGCGAACGGCCAGCTCATCCTCGAGGGACCGGCGGGCCCGCTGCCGATCAAGGTGCGCGCGACCGGTTACGCGGAATGGGAGGGGGAAGTCGGCCTGAATCCGGATATCCTTGAGGAAACCGTGCCGCTGGAACTGATCCCGCCCCATGCGGTGCGCTTCACGGGCCTGCCCGCCGGGGCCCGGGTCACGGTCAACCACCAGACGGTGACGGCCGATGCCGGCGGCACCGCCACCTTCGAGCTGCGGCCGGCGCGGCTGACGGTCACGGCCACCCTGGCGCGTTATCAGGATTTTGCGCAGGAGGTCGAGATCCAGCCGTCCACCCAGTCGCTGGGGCTCACCATGGCGAAGATTCCGCCGCCGCCCGAGGTGACGGTCGACCTGGGCGGGGGCGCGCTATTGAAGTTCAAATGGATCCCGCCCGGCAGTTTCAGTTCCGGCACGCGGACCGGTGAGCCCGGCCAGCAGCGCTCGGACCTGCCTTCGGCCACCACGGAAGTGACGGCGGGTTTTTATATGGCGGAGACCGAGACCACGCAGCGCCAGCATCAGGGCATCGCGGGGAAAAACCCCAGCAGCAGCCGCGCCCTGGGTGATGACAGCCGGCCGGTCGAGCAGGTGTCGTGGCGCGACCTCACCGGCAGCGGCGGTGTGATCGAGCGGCTCAACCTGGTCCTGAAGAAGCAGCAGTTGGAGTATGCGGCCGATCTGCCCACCGAGTTGGAATGGGAATACGCCTGCCGGGCCGGCACGGAATCCGGTTTCAATGACGGGCACAATTATGTCAGCGACCGGGATGACACCGCCCTGAATGACATCGCCCATTACCTGCGCGGCGCCGGGCTGCAGGCCCCCGCGCCCACGGGCAAGCTCAAGGCCAATGCCTGGGGGCTCCATGACATGCACGGCAACGTGGCCGAGTGGGCCTACGGGTACAAGACCCGGCGCGACGCCGTGTTGCGCGGCGGTCATTTCAAGATCGGCCCGGTGCATTGCCGCTCCGCCTCGCGCATCGAGCTGCAGCCCACCACGCGCGCGACCGACTACATGGGCTACCGGCTGGTGCTCCGCCCGCAGGAGCAGTAAAAAGAGCAACGACGGCGGCGGAAAACGAAAGAAAAGCAAAAATCGAGTTGACTAGACTAAATAGTCAACTATTCGTCTTGGCATGGGTAGAACCTCAGACGCCAACGAACGCTTGATGGACGCCGCTCTCGACCTGATCTGGGAAGAGAGCTATGGCGCCATCACGATCGATGACATCTGCAAGCGGGCGGACGTCAAGAAAGGCAGTTTCTACTATTTCTTCAGTTCCAAGTCGGAGCTCGCCGTGGCCGCCCTCGAGCGGATGTGGCAGGAAGTGAGCAAGCCGAAGATGGACGCCATTTTTTCACCGTCGGTTGAGCCGCTGACCCGCATCCGGACCTATCTGGCGAGCATGTATGATTTCCAGGCCGAAATTAAACAGAAGCATGGCAAGGTGCTGGGTTGCCCCGTGATGTCCGTCGGCTCGGAAACGTGCACCTGCGACGAGCAAGCCGCCGTGGGCAACAAGATCCGCGAGCTTTTCACGCGCAAGCAGCGCTATTACGAATCCGCGATCCGCGATGCGCTGGCCGAGGGCCTGATCGAGCCGGGTGATGCGGCCGAAAAGGCCGGCGCCGTTGCCGGCCTGATCGAGGGCATCCTCACCCAGGCTCGGATCCTCAACGATCCTGAGGTCCTCCGCGCTTTGCCTGATCTGGCCATGCGCATTCTCGGCGCCAAGACCGCAGCCCAACCCGCCACCGCCAAAGTCTGATCGACCCGCAGCGCACGTTCTCCGCGTGCGCACTTTTTTCGCCTCAAAACTAGATAACCAGTCAACTATAAAAGACCAACCTCCATGAACCGCAAATTTTCCAACCGCACTTCGGCACTCTCCATTAACCGCGTCCGCGCCAGTGCCGCGAGCTACCGGGTCGTGGGTAAACCCGCCAGCGCCGGCGCGCTGCCTGAGGCACGCCTCGGGTCGTCGGTCACTCCCTTCTGGCACCCGAACCTGATCGACAGTCTGCGCGCGCCCCTCACGCGCTTCCGCGAATAACACGCTCCCTTTTCATACTCCTTCAACCACCACCCACCATGATTGCCGCCACCCTCATCCTCGGAGCCCTAACGCTCCTCGTCTCCATCGACGATGCCAGCACGCCTGCGGGCACTGTTTGATTCCAATTTCCACGCAAACCACCACGCCTCCCATTCCGCCCGATCCTTATGAACTCCACGCTCCTGTTCCACTCCCACCGCCTCAAGCGCCGCACCCTCGCGGTCCTTGCGGGTGTTCTCGCCGCCGGCTTTTCCCTCATTTCCCAAGCGGCGCCGGCCGCGCCGGCTCCCAAGGTGACGGTCGCCCCGGTTGAACAGCAGCTCGTCACCGACTACGAGGAACTCACCGGCCACGTTGACGCCATGGAGACCGTCGAGTTGCGCGCCCGCGTCTCGGGTCACCTCGACGCCGTCCGTTTCCAGGCCGGCCAGCTGGTCCAGAAGGGTGACGTGCTCTTCACCATCGACCCGCGCTGGTATCGGGCGCAGTTCGACCTTGCCACGGCCCGCGCCGAGGTCGCCGCCCGCGAGGCCGCCCGCGCCGAGAAGCTGCTCGCCGCGTCCGCGATCTCCAGCGAGGAGGCCGAGTCCCGCCGGGCCTCCGCCGCCGAGGCCCGCGCCGCGCTCGAGACCGCGCAGCTCGACCTCGAGCACACGGAAGTGCGCGCCCCGATCGCCGGCCGCATCAGCCGCGCGTTCGTCACGCCCGGCAACCTGGTCGCCGGCTCGCCGGGCAATGCCACGCTCCTGACGACCATCGTCACGGTCGGCGACGCCTATGTGTACGCCGACCTCGACGAGGCCACGTTGCTGAAATTCAACCGCCTCGCCCGCGAAGGTCTTATCCTCACCCGCAACGGCCGCATCCCGGTCGACCTCCAACTCGCCGACGAGAACGGCTACCCGCGCCACGGCTACATCGAGTCGACCGACAACCGCGTGAATCCCGCCACCGGCTCGCTCGCCGTGCGCCTCGTGTTCCCGAACGATGACAGCGCCCTGATCCCGGGCCTCTTCGCCCGCGTCCGCATCCCGGTCAGCGCGCCGACATCCGCGCTGCTGATCAGCGAGCGCGCGATCGGCACCGACCAGAGCCAGAAGTTCGTCTTCGCCGTCGGCGCGGACAACACCGTCACCTACCGCACGGTGAAGCTCGGCTCCGTCATCGAGGGCAAGCGCGTCATCCGCGAGGGCCTGTTGCCCGGCGAGACGATCATCATCAACGGTCTCCAGCGTGTCCGCCCCGGCATGACCGTGGCGCCCGAGCTGCAGGCTCTCGCTACCACTCCAGCCCCGGCGTCCGCCGCCGGCAAGGTTGCCGCCCTCCGCTAACCGCCGGAAACCCGCCCGCACCATATCTCCGCTCCCACGGGCCGTCAAAAAAACGGTCCTTCTGGCCACCGCCTTGCCCAAATTTCACTCCCATGAACTTCTCCGATTATTTCATCAAGCGCCCGATCCTCGCAGGCGTTTTATCGATCGTCATCTTCCTCGTCGGTCTGATCTCGATGTGGCGCCTGCCCATCAGCGAGTATCCCGAGGTTGTCCCGCCGACCGTCATTGTCCGCGCCACTTATCCGGGCGCGAATCCCAAGACCATTTCCGAGACCGTCGCCGCGCCGCTTGAGCAGGCCATCAACGGCGTCGAGCACTCGCTCTACATGTTCTCGCAGGCCACGAGCGACGGCGTGATGACGCTCACCATCACCTTCGCCATTGGCACCGACCTGGACAACGCCCAGGTGCAGGTGCAGAATCGCGTCTCCCAGGTCCTGCCCAAGCTCCCCGAGGAAGTCCGCCGCATCGGCGTCGTCACGCAGAAGGCCTCGCCCGACCTCCTGATGGTCGTGCATCTCTTCTCGCCGGACAACCGCTACGACGACATCTACGTCCGCAACTACGCCACGCTGCAGGTGCGCGACGTCCTCGCCCGCCTCACCGGCGTCGGCGATGTCCGCGTCTTCGGCTCGGGCGACTACGCCATGCGCGTCTGGCTCGACCCGAACAAGGTTGCCGCCAAGGGCCTGACCGCCTCCGACATCGTCGCCGCCATCCGCGAGCAGAACGTTCAGGTCGCCGCCGGCGCCGTCGGCCAGCAGCCGAGCTCCCGCCCGGTGGACACCGAGCTGCTCATCAACACCCAGGGCCGCCTCGCCACCGAGGAGGAGTTCGGCGCCATCATCGTCAAGTCCGGGCCGGCCGGCGAGCGCGTGC
>JANMTJ010000175.1:0-3145 GCA_031390295.1 Oleiharenicola sp. | reverse complement strand
AATGCTTGAGTGTGGGGACCGGGCCAGTGGCCGGGGTGGATTGCAGCATCACCCGGGTCGAGAGGCTGTAGATCCCGAGCAGCAGGATGGCCCCGCCCAGCGTCGAGGCGACCAGCGTCATCCGGCTGAAGGGCTTCAGCGAGGCCGGCGTGGTGTCGAGCAGCATGACGATGAAGAGAAACAGCGCGACGACGGCGCCCGCGTAGACGAGCAGGAGGACGAAGGCCAGCAGCGCGGCATCCAGCAGCACGAAGAGCCCGGCCAGGCCGATGAGTGAGAGGAGGAGGCCGAGGGCGGCGTTGACGGCGTTCTTGCTCACCACGACCCAGAGGGCCGAGGTGACGGTGAGAACCGCAAAGAGGATGAAAAGCGTGTCAGCCATGGTTGGGGAAGGGCTGAAGAGCTGAAAGGCTGAAGAGCTGAAGGCGCCTATCCGTACGGACGATCATGCCGCACCGAGGAGCTAATGCACCGGAGAAGAACATCGGGGGAGGGAAAATATTCAGCTTTTCAGTCATTCGGTTTTTCAGCCTTTCAATGTGCATTCCCGTGCTCGGCGGCGGCTTTCTTCTTGTCCCATTTGAAATGCTGGTCGGGCAGCGTGCCGCCCAGCTCATAGAGGCGGGCCTTGTCGTTGACCATCTCCGCGCGGGTGTAACCGCTCATGGAATACTGGTTCTGCAGGAAGATCGCCTCCTCGGGGCAGACCTCCTGACACAGGCCGCAGTAAATGCAGCGGAGCATGTCGATGTCGAAGGCCTTGGGCCCCTTCTCGACATGGGCGCGGTCGGGCTGGTCGGCAGGGATCTCGCCGGGGGTGATGCGAATGGCCTTGGGCGGGCAGACGAATTCGCAGAGCTGGCAGGAGACGCATTTCTCGCGGCCGTTGGGATCCATCACCAGCGTGGGCACACCGCGGTAGCCGGGCGGGATGGCCGGGCGCTGCTCCGGATACTCCATCGTGACATTGGGCGAGAAGAGATGCTTCAACGTCACCCGCATGCCCGCCAGGATCTGCGGGAGATAGATGCGCTCCAGGAGCGTCAGAGGCTTGCGTTCGACGACGTAGGGCATGGGTGAATCAGTTGTTAACCACGGATTGCACGGATGGGCACGGATAAATGCCCCGGCTTTGTCATTCTGAACGAAGTGAAGTCTAGCCCAGCAGGGCTGGTATTACATCCATCGCGACTCACGTCTGCGCACACCCTGCTGGATCCTTCGCTGCGCTCAGGATGACAGGTATCGTGGTTTTGATTTCTATCCGTGATCATCAGTGAAATCCGTGGTCAAAGCCTGGGTTGCAGCCACGCGATGACGATCGCGTAGAAGATGAGGTTGCCGATGGCGAGAGGGTAGCTTCTGCCAGCCGAGCTTCATCACCTGGTCGTAGCGGAAGCGCGGGACGGTCCAGCGCACCCACATGAACACGAACATGAAGAACAGCACCTTGCCCAGGAAGATCGCGATCGAGAGCAGGCCGACCGCGATCGGGTGCGCCAGCAACGGCGAGAGATGGGCCAGCCAGCCGACGACCGTCTCCAACGGAACCCACGGCAGCGGATTCCAGCCGCCGAGGAAAAGCAGGGTGAACACGCCGGAGCCGATGAGCATGTGCGAATACTCGGCCACGAAAAACAGGCCCCATTTCATCGAGCCGTATTCCGTATGGAAACCGCCGACGAGGTCGGCCTCGCCCTCGGCCATGTCGAAGGGCAGGCGGTTGGTCTCGGCGAAGAGTGAGACGAGGAAGACGACGGCTGACAGCGGCATCGTCATGATGAACCAGGTGCCGTGCCAGCCGCTCGTGCCGCTCTGGAAGCGCACGACGTCAAACAGGCTCAGCGTGCCGTCGCCACCCGGCTCGTTGATCATCAGGAAAACCGGGAGCACGGAGAGCGTCATCGACAGCTCGTAGGAGATGAGTTGGGCCGAGGCGCGCACGCCGCCGAGGAAGGGATACTTGGAGTTCGAGGCCCAGCCGGCGAGGATGAGCGAGTAGACGCCGAGCGAACCGACCGCGAACACCGCCAGGATGCCCACATCGAGGTTGGCCAGCACGAGCGGGGCCAGCTGCCCGGCTTCGTTGAAATACGCACCAAAGGGCACGACGGTGACGGTCGTCAGGGCGGGGATCATTCCCACCACCGGGGCGAGGAGGAAATAGAACTTGTTCACGTGGCCGGGCAGCGAGTCCTCCTTGAGGAAC
This sequence comes from Oleiharenicola sp., assembly GCA_031390295.1. Lineage (GTDB taxonomy): Bacteria > Verrucomicrobiota > Verrucomicrobiia > Opitutales > Opitutaceae > Lacunisphaera. The sequence continues at coordinate 936 of JANMTJ010000175.1, read as the reverse complement.
ATCTTGGCGCCGTCGGCCATGAGATGGAACACGCCGAGCCGCTGCAGGAACGGACCGAGGACCGGCACCCAGGCGAACCAGAACGGAATGGCGCGGTTCGGACCCGGGCGGCCCTGCATCCAGTCGGACACCTTGCGCTCCACCAGCGAGCACGCCCCGCCGATCGGGAACATGACGCCGATCACCGCGAGGCCCTTGATGAGGGCCTGCAGGAGCGGGTGAAGACTGGTCCAGAATTCGATCATGTCAGTTTTGCCCGTAGAAATTGTGATAGATCCCCGAGGCTCCCACCCCCAGCAGGATGAAGCCAAACGCCCAAAGCTTCCGGTAATTGACCGTCGCGGTGGCCCGCTTCAGGGGATCCAACAGGCGCAGGCGGCGCTCCTCGCGGGCGGCAAAGGCCAGGCAGGCTGCGCCCAGTGCGAAGACGATAACGGCAGCGACTAGGTTCGCGGTGCGCATCAGGCGTTGGCGGCCGCGGGCACGGCGGCGGGTTTACCTGCCTCTGGCAGCGCCGAAGGCGACCAGGGTTTGTAGTGGAGCGTCTCGCCCTCGCAGAAGGGCAGGCCGGCCCAAGCCGAGCTGTCGAGCAGCTGGCCGGCGGCGGGCAGCTTGGCGTGGCTGAGGCCCGCGAGGACTTTCGCTTCGGCGGCGAGGCTGGACCAAATCAGGTTGAGATCGAAGGAAAGCACCCCGCCACCGACGGCCGCAATGAGTTCGGCCAGGGTCACGAGGTCGTCGATGACCCCCGCCGGGCCCGGCACGGCCTTGGCGAACTTCTGCAGGCGGAACTGTTGGTTCACGAACGAACCGGATTTCTCGAAGACGGTGAGCGTCGGAATGACGACTTGGGCGGCCTCGCTGGTCGCGTTCCGGTGCGTCCCGAGATAAATGATGGCAACCTTGGCGAGCTGCGCCGCGGTCAGGCCGGCGGCG
>JANMTJ010000119.1:0-4091 GCA_031390295.1 Oleiharenicola sp. | reverse complement strand
CAGGGCAGGCAATAGGTCGGTTCTCCGTGCCCTCAATTTCCTCCTGTGAGAAAGGCCTTGGGGATTTTGTCCGGGTAGACAGTGTCGCTCCGTGAACGAAGCCCTCGCCATCGATTGCCCGCATTGCGGGGAGACCTTCTCCCTGGCCTTCGATGAGTCGGAAGGCAGCGCGGAATTTGTCATCGATTGCGAAGTGTGTTGCCGGCCGATGAACGTGAAGGTGCGCGTGGCCGACGGGGATATCGAAGGGGTAGAAGTGACGGAGTGCTAAACCGGTCGCTCCAGACCGGGAAAAATTGTAACATACGGAACATTGCCACCTGAAGCGGGTTGAGCTTGAGTGCGAGCTTCACTCCAAACCCGCTTAAACCCATGACGACGAAAACCTCCGGGCCGGCCGCGGCCGCCAAGAAAAAATTGCTCACCCAGATGGCAGCCGCGAAAAAGCAGGCCGACATGACCAAAAAGGCGGCCAAGTTGGCCAAGCTCGGCTTGAGAGTGGCCAGGCAGAAATTCAAGGACGCCAAGCGGGCGGCGAAGAAGCTCCGCAAGGCGCTCAAGGCCCTCAAGTCCGAGCTCGCTGCCGTGAGCGCGAAGAAGCCCGCCCGCAAGCCCGCCGCCCGGAAACCCGCACCCAAGCGCTCTGCTCGCGTCGCAATGCCGGCTCCCGTGATGACCGCCGAGACCGCCGCGGTGACTCTGGAAAGCACCCCGCCAGTCCTGCCGCTTCAGTAAATCTCTGGCACGACCATCTTGGGTGAGACCGGCTCCCGGCGGTAGTCGGGATGGTGGACCCGCTTGGGCAACTCGACGGGTTCATGCGCAACCTCGGAGTATTTCACCTGGGAGAGCAGGTGATGGATGCAGTTGAGCCGGCACTTCTTCTTGTCCTTGCCCTGCACCACCCACCATGGGGCCTCGGGAATGTGGGTGCGCGCGAACATTTTTTCCTTGGCCTTGGTGTAGAGTTCCCAGCGCTTGCGTGACTCGAGGTCCATCGGGCTGAGCTTCCACTGTTTGAGCGGGTCGTTGATCCGGCAGCGGAATCGGAATTCCTGCTCCTCGTCGGGGATGGAGAACCAGTATTTGATCACCTGGATGCCGGAGCGCACCAGCATCTTCTCGAATTCGGGCACGGAGCGGAAGAACTCATCGTATTCGGCGTCGGTGCAGAAGCCCATGACCTTCTCCACGCCGGCGCGGTTGTACCAGCTGCGGTCGAAGAGCACCATCTCGCCGGCGGCCGGCAGGTGGGCCACGTAGCGCTGGAAATACCACTGGGTCTTCTCGCGGCTGGATGGCGCCGGCAGAGCCGCCACCCGGGCCACGCGCGGGTTGAGCCGTTGGGTGATGCGCTTGATGGTGCCACCCTTGCCGGCGGCGTCGCGCCCGTCGAAGAGGATCACCAGCCGGTGACCGGTGTGCACGATCCAGTCATGCATCCTCACCAGTTCGCCCTGCAGGCGGAAGAGCTCCTTGAAATACTTGTTGCGGGTCTCGCGGGAGGTGTCCGCCTCGACGGGGTGGGCGGGTTTTCCAGGGGTGACGTGCTCCCAGTCCTCGCGCTCCATCTCGAGTTCCTCGTCATAATCGTCGATCAGTTCGCGGTGGACGCGCTTCATGAGCTCGTCGTTGTGTCTGGTGGGAGAGTCTTTGTCTTTGGGAGCCATGGGAAAGAGGAATCAGTGGTGACAGCAGATGGCTAGGGAGGTGCCCGGCCGCAAACGAGACTGAACCCAGCCCGTAACCTAGATTTAACCTGGGGAAGGGCAAGACCGCCGGGAGGGCATCAGCGCGGGCAATCAACTCCATCAGAGCATGTAACAAAACGGACACAAAAAAGGCCCCTGTAGGAGCCAGGAGCCGGCCGTCCCTCATGGTGGCGAAGCTGCTTAAGCCCCCACCACAGTCAGATCGGGGTCGAATGCGACCGACAGGCGGTAGACCTGGCCCGGGCGCATGATGAGCGGGTGGTCGCGGACGAACATCTGCACGTAGTGGAGCTTGCCGTAGTTGGTCTTGTAGGCCGGGTCGGCGCTGACGATCTCGGTCTCCGCCCAGTTGGCGTGGAAGTCGTCCTTGAGCACCGAGCAGCGGTGGCCGTGCGAGCCGAGCGCAGGCGAGGTGCCGAGCCGGTATTTCGAATGCGGCGCGCCGATGACGAGGGCCATGCGGAACTTGTCGAGCTGCACCTGGTTCTTGACCGTGTAGGCGAATTCGGCGGCGATCTTGCTGCCGGTGAAAGTCCATTGGACCTTCACGCTGCCGATGCCGCGGGCGAGTTCCTCCTTGGTGTTGATCAGCTCGGGCTGTTCGTAGCGGAAATAGAAGGAGTTCTTCAGGCCGAGGCCGGTGACGCATTTCTGGCCGTAGAAGGACGGGAGGGTGACCTGCTCACCGAAGGTGAGCTCGGGAACCATGACCGGCAGGTAGAGGTTGTTGGGCCAGTCGAAGACGCCGGGGCAGTGCGGGAAGGACAGGTTGTCAGCGGTGCAGTCCGTGCCGGAGCTGACGAGCGGGAGCTGGATGTGCAGCCCGGAGGCGGCGTCGCGGTAGAGAAACAGGCCCTGCTCCTTGCGGTTGCTCTTGTCGTAGATGACGAAGCGGCCGCTGGTGCGGGCCGGCTCCGCCTTGACGTTCTCGGGCATGTGCACGGTCTTGGCGAGGCGCGACCACTGGCAAAGGTAGCGCGCGGCGTCAAAATTGGCCATGCGGGTCGTGTGCGACGAGTACGCGGTCCGTTCCTCATCGCGGATGTCGAGGAAACCCTGCTCCTGGTCGAGATAGGTCTGGAAGAAATAGTAGAACAGGCGCCGCAGGATGTCGAAATACTTGTTCTTCTGGTCGTCGGCGATCCAGCCGTCGCGCAGGCCCTGCAGGATGATGGTGATGCAGTGCATCTGGCCGTAGGCGCCGGCCGAGCGGCCGTAGGCCCAGCCAAGCCCGTCGGCGCGGACGAGGTCGGGCATCATCTTGATGTATTTCTCGGCGTAGGTGCGGAGGGTGGGGAGCTTGCGTTCGCGCAGGGCGGCGTTGGCGTGGAGCTGCAGCGCGGAGCGGGTGAACACCAGCGCCCATACGCCATAGAGGTTGAAGTGCCCGCCGAAGCCCTTCTCGGCGTCGTCGAAGAAGCCGGCGGAGCTGGTCTGCTCGATGCGTTCAACCATGCGCTCGATGAGGCGCGAGGTCTCGTCTTTCTTGGAGAGGCCGAGGCTGTAGCGGCAGACGGCCTTGGCGATGTTGAAGGCCTGCCAGTAATTGTCGTAGTCGCTGCGGTTGAGCAGGAGCTTGTCGAGCCGCTGGCGGGTTTCCTCGACGAGGCGCTCCCAGACGGGGTTGCGTTCCTTGGAGGGGCCGAACGAGAGGAGGCCGAGCGAGGCGTAGGCGAGGCCGTTCTCGCCGGCCGGCTCGGTGAAGGCCTGGGCGGTGATGCAGCGGGCCGCGAGGTCGATCAGGTCGTAGCCCTTGAGCGTGGTCTCGCCGGTGGCGCGATAATACTCGCCCAGCGCGAAGGCGACATGGCCGGGCTCGTCGGAGCGGGGGCTTTCGCCGGTGATGGGGGTGACGGTGCCGTCGGGATTTATCGCGTCGAGGTTATGGCTCAGCATTGAGCGGGCCATATCGAGACATTGCTCGGAGAAGCTGTTCATTCAGGACAAATTTCGTGAGAGGAGGTGGGCGTGGGAGGTAAATATGTCGCGGCTGGTCATAGCCGGGGCAAGATTGAATTTTTACCGGGCGATGAGCTTGATGAACTCGGCGTTGGTCTTGGTCTTGCCCAGGCGGGTGACCATGGTTTCGGTGGCCTCCTCGATCTTCGTCTGCACCAGGGCGCGGCGGAAGAAGTGGATGCCCTCGAGGGTCTTTTCGTCCATCAACAGCTCCTCCTTGCGGGTGCCGGAGGAGGCGACGTTGACGGCCGGCCAGATGCGCATCTCGGCCGCCTTGCGGTCGAGGACGAGCTCCATGTTGCCGGTGCCCTTGAATTCCTGGAAGATGACCTCGTCCATGCGGCTGCCGGTGTCGACCAGGATGGAGGCGATGATGGTGAGCGAGCCCCCGTCCTCGGTGTTGCGGGCGGCGGCGAAGAG
>JANMTJ010000079.1:0-4962 GCA_031390295.1 Oleiharenicola sp. | reverse complement strand
CGCTAATCCACGCTAATCAACTCCACCAACTCAGAGTTTTCAGCTTATCTTATTAGCGAGAATCAGCGGCCATTAGCGGTTAACTCCGGTTGTGTTTCAAAAGCATCCGTACCCATCCGTGGAATCCGTGGCTAAACTACTCTGGCGCGACAAAGGGGACGTCATCTTCCCGCGCAGTTGCGTGCATTGTGCGGGTTTGGTGGAAGGCGGCCGGTTGCGGCACCTTTGTCTGCGATGTGAAAAGCTGCTGCACATCGTGCAACCACCGCACTGCACGACCTGCGGGCATCCCTATTTCGGAGAGATGGCGGAAAACCGGCTGTGTCCGCATTGCGAGACCCTCGAGCCGGGGTTTGGCGAGGGGAAGACGGCGGTATTGCTGCAGGGATCCGGCCGGTCGCTGATCCACGCCCTGAAATACCATCAGGGCCAGCATGTGCTCGAGGATATCACTGCTGTCATGCGGGAGGCGCCGGGCTATGCCGGTTACCTGCGCGGGGCCGTGCTCGTGCCGGTGCCGCTGCATCCCCGCAAGCTGCGTGAAAGAAACTACAACCAGAGCCGTTTGCTGGCGGACTGCTGTGTGCAAGCCGTGGACGGGCAGGCAGAAGTGCGGGAACTCCTCGCGCGGGTGATCGATACGGAATCGCAGACGCACTACGACCGCGAGACGCGCCGGGAGAACCTGAAAAATGCCTTTGCCTTGGCCAAGGGCGCCACCATTAATCCCGCCCAACGTTACGTCCTGGTCGATGATGTTTTTACAACGGGCTCCACTCTCAATTCCTGCGCCACTGTGCTCCGGCGCAGCGGTGCGTTGACCCTCGACGTCGTCACTTTCGGTCACGGCTGAATCCCTTACGCTATGGCACATTTTTCCAAACCCAAGCTCACCGCTTCCACCAAAAAGAAGAAGAACATCCCCGAGGGGTTGTGGACCAAGTGCCCGATCTCGGACGAGATCGTCTTCACCAAGGACCTGGAGGCCAACCTCATGGTGGTGCCGAAGAGCGGCTACCATTTTCCCATCGGCTCGCGCGAGCGCCTCAAGAGCATGCTGGACGAGGGGACCTCTGAGGAGTTTGACGCCGGCGTGAAGTCGACCGACCCGCTCAAGTTCGTGGACTCCGCGTCCTATCCCGACCGCATCAAGAAATACGAGAAAGAGAGCGGTCTGCCCGAGGCGGTTATTTGCGGCACCGGCAAAATCAACGGCATCGCCGTGTCGCTGGCCGTGATGGATTTCCGGTTCTGCGGCGGCGCGATGGGATCGGCGGCCGGCGAGAAGATCACCCGCGCCATCGAGCGGGCCCTCAAGAAGAAGATTCCTTGCATCATTGTCAGCGCCTCGGCGGGCGCCCGCATGCAGGAGGGCATCTTCAGCCTGATGCAGATGGCCAAGACCAGCGCCGCGCTCGGCCGGCTGGCCGAAGCCAAGCTGCCCTTCATCTCCATCCTGACCTACCCGACGACCGGTGGCGTCAGCGCCAGCTTTGCGACCTTGGGCGACGTGATCATTTCCGAGCCGGGCGCGCTCATCGGTTTTGCCGGGGCCCGCGTCATCAAGGAGACCACCAAGCAGACCCTGCCGGCCGGTTTCCAGACCGCGGAGTTCCTGCTCAAGCACGGCCTGCTCGACCAGATTGTCAGCCGCCTGGAGATGAAGGACCGGCTCACGAGCATCCTGCAGGTGCTGCATACGCACCGGTTCATCGCGCACAAGGTGCCGACCGCGGCACCGTTCCCCACGAGCGCACCCGCGCCCGCCGCCATCACGGCCTGAGCGTTCCCCATGGAAATCCAGTCGCCGTGTCTGGCGGACTACGCGTCCGTGAAGGAGTATCTCTACTCGCTCAAGATCGGCGGGGTTAAATTCGGCATCGACCGCATGCGCGGCCTCGCCGCCGCCCTCGGTCACCCGGAGCGGACCTATCCGGTCATCCATGTGGCGGGCACGAACGGCAAGGGCTCGGTCTCGGCCATGCTGGAGTCGGTTTTCCGCGCGGCGGGGCGGAGCACCGGACTCTACACCTCGCCGCACCTCGTCAAACTCGGCGAGCGTGTTCAAGTGGACCGGCAGCTGCTGACCGAGGCGGAGATCGTGGCCTACGCGCGGGAACTGCAGCCGGTCGCGGCGCGGGCGGCGGAGTTTGCCGCCGATGAGCACGCCACGTTTTTCGAGTTCATGACTGCGATGGCTTTTTTGCAGTTCCAACGCAAACGGGTGGATGTCGCCATCGTGGAAGTTGGGATGGGCGGCCGGCTCGATGCGACCAATGTGGTGCAGCCGGAGATCACTGTGATCACGTCCATCGGCCTCGACCATTGCACCGAGCTGGGCGACACGGTGGAGCTGATTGCCCGCGAGAAAGCGGGGATCATCAAGCCGGGCCGCCCCGTCGTGCTGGGCCGGATGCCCGCGGGAGCGGAGCGGGCGATCCGTGACGTCGCCGTGGCCAATGGGGCAGCGGTCCATTCTGTGCGTGAAGTATTTGGCGAGGCTATGGACAAGTATCCCGCGACCAATCTCGAGGGCGACTACCAGCGTTGGAACGCCGCAACCGCGGTGCTCGCCGCGCGCTTGCTGCCGGCCAACCTGCGGCCCGACGAAGCGGCGACAGTTCGTGGGCTGGCGAAGGTCAACTGGCCCGGTCGCTGGCAGCGCCTGTCGGTCGGGGCCCGGGCGGTGATCCTTGATGCCTCGCACAATCCGGAGGGCGCGGAGATGCTTGAGCACAGTTTGCAGCGGCTGGTCGCCGAGACCGGCCGTCGGCCGATCATCGTGGCCGGAGCGCTGGGTGAATTTCGCGCCCGGGCCTTGCTCGAGGTCGTGCTGCGCCACGCCCGGGAGCTGCATCTCGTCACGCCGCAGCAGGCGCGGGCGACCCCGGCCGAGACGATGCTGGCGATGGTGCCACCGGCATCGCGCCATCTTGCACGCACGGCCGAGCTGGGCCGGATCTTTCCCGACGCCATGACCTGTACGCTGGGCGCACCCGGTGACACGGTGGTGGTGACCGGTTCGATCTACCTGCTTGGCGAAGTGCTGGAGCGCCTCGAACCCGGCCGTGGGGCCGGCGAGGGCCGGCTGCAGGATTTTTAGGTAGGGCGGGACCGCTGGGCCCGCCGTATTGTGTTCGCGGCGCGCCCAGCGGTCGCGCCCTACCGGCGCTACCGCCCCAAAACCTCCGACACCACTGTGCGCTTGTTTCCCGCGAATTCCGCTGCAAGCGTCTCGGGCCATTGATGAAACCCCGGTCGTCATTCGCCCAAGCCTTCAAGGGGAAACGCGTGCTCATCACCGGCGGGCTGGGCTTCATCGGCTCGAATCTGGCCCGCACCCTCGTGGCACTGGGCGCCAAGGTCACGCTGCTTGACAGCCTGATTCCCGAATACGGCGGCAACCGGCGCAATGTCCGCGGCCTCGAGCGCAAACTGGACATCAATCTCGCCGATGTGCGCGACCGGCACAGCCTGCCGGAATTTCTGCGCGGCCAGCATTTCTTGTTCAACCTCGCCGGCCAGACGAGCCACATGGACTCGATGACCGACCCGGAGACGGACCTGGAGATCAACTGCCGGGCGCAGCTCACGCTGCTGGAGGCCTGCCGGAAGCACAACCCGAGGCTCCGCGTGGTCTTCGCCAGCACGCGCCAGATCTACGGCCGGCCCGATTACCTGCCCGTGGATGAAAAGCACCCTTTGCGCCCGGTCGACGTCAACGGCATCAACAAGCTCGCCGGCGAGGAATATCATCTGCTTTACAGCGAGGTTCATGGTGTGGCCAGCACCGTGCTGCGCCTGACCAACACCATCGGCCCCCGCATGCGGGTGAAGGATGCCCGGCAGACGTTCGTCGGGGTATGGATCAGGCAGATCCTCGAAGGCAAGCCGGTCGAGGTGTGGGGTGGCGAACAGCTACGCGACTTCACTTACGTGGACGACGCCGTGGAGGCATTTCTGCTGGCCGCGACCCAGCCTCAGGCGATCGGCCGGGTATTCAACCTCGGCGGAGTGGGCCAGATCAGCCTGCGCGTGCTGGCGGAGCAACTGGTGGAGGTCGCGGGACGGGGGAGTTACCGGGTGAAAAATTTCCCCGCGGCCCGGCGCAAGATCGACATCGGTGACTATTACTCGGATTGCAGCCTGATCGAACGCGAGCTGGGCTGGAAGCCGCGCACGACCATCCGGCAAGCGCTCACGAAGACCGTGGCCTACTACCGCAAAGAACTGCCGCATTATCTCTGATTATTCAGCCACGGATGACACCGATGAACACGGATACGGATTTAACAGGAGGGAACAGGGAGCACGGAGATGGGATGATTCAGAAACCAAGAAGCCATGGATCAGAATTCGTGGTTTCCTGGCTTCTGAATAAATCGACTATCTCCTGGGTAATTTATTTGGGTGGATTCTGCCTCAATCCGTGCCCATCCGTGTAATCCGTGGCCAACTTCTCCTCAGTTCTCTCCGTTCCCTCCTGTGCAAAATTCTGTGCCTAAAATCCTTTCTGCCGATCCCAAAGCCTCCTACCTTGCCGCGCAGGCGGAGATCGATGCCGCCATCCAGCGGGTCCTGTTGAGCGGGCATTACATCCTCGGTCCCGAGGTCGAGGCCTTTGAGAAGGAGTTTTCCGCGTGGCTCGGCGTCACGGGCACCGTGGGTGTTGCCAATGGAACCGAGGCGCTGGAGCTGGCCTTGCAGGCGGCCGGCATCGGCCCGGGCGACAAGGTCGTCACCGTCGCCAACACGGTCACCGCGACCGTGACCGCGATCAAAGCCGCGGGGGCGCGGCCGTTCTATGCGGAGGTCGAGCCCGCGACCATGCTGCTGGATGTTCCCGCACTGGAGACGATGCTGGCCATGCTCCGCGATCCCAAGATCAAGGCGGTCGTGCCGGTGCATCTTTATGGCCAGGCGGTGGACATGCCTCGCCTCATGGAGGTCGCGGTGAAGCAC
>JANMTJ010000031.1:0-10083 GCA_031390295.1 Oleiharenicola sp. | reverse complement strand
GCGCCGAAGTAGTCGCGCTGCGCCTGGAGCAGGTTGGCCGGCAGCCGGGCCGAGCGGTAGCTGTCGTAGTAGGCGAGGGCGGAGGCGAACGTCGGCGCCGGCACGCCGCACTCGGCGGCGAGCGAGACGACCTTGCGCCAGTTCTGCTGCGCCTTCTTCACCGTCTTGTTGAAATACGGGTCGAGGAGAAGATTCGCCAGGTTCGGGTTGCGGGCGTAGGCCTCGGTGATCTTCTGCAGGAACGCCGCGCGGATGATACAGCCGCCGCGCCAGATCTGGGCGATCTCGCCGAAGTTGAGCGTCCAGTTGTATTCCTTCTGCGCGGTGCGCATGAGCTGGAAACCCTGGGCGTAGGAGCAGATCTTCGAGCAGTAGAGGGCGTCGTGGATGGCCTGCACAAGGGCCTTCTTGGAACCGCGGTATTTCTTGCCCGGGCCCTTGAGGATCTTCGAGGCGGCGACGCGTTCGTCCTTGATGGCGGAGATGCAGCGGGCGAAGACGGACTCGGCGATCGTCGGGGCCGGCACGCCCATGTCGAGCGCGTTGGTCGAGGTCCATTTGCCCGTGCCTTTCTGGCCGGCGGTGTCGAGGACGATGTCGACGAAGGCCTTCTTCTTCGTGAGCGGATCCTTCTGCTTGAGAATATCGGCGGTGATCTCGATGAGGAAGCTGTCGAGTGCCCCGGCGTTCCACTCGCTGAAGATGGCGCCCATGTCGGCGGCCTTGAGGCCGAGCAGGCCCTGCATCAGGGCGTAGGCCTCGCAGATCATCTGCATGTCCCCGTATTCGATGCCGTTGTGGACCATCTTGACGTAGTGACCCGCACCGTTCTCGCCGATGTAGGTCGCGCAGGGCACGCCGCCCACGATGGGCTTGCCGGGACTCGCGCCGGTGAGGGGCTTGCCGGTCTTGGCGTCGACCTTGGCCGCGACGGCGTTCCAGACGGGGGCGAGTTCCTTGTAGGCCGCCGGGTCGCCACCGGGCATGAGGGCCGGACCGAAGCGCGCGCCTTCCTCGCCGCCGGACACGCCGGAACCGATGAAGCGCAGGTTCTTTTCCTTGAGGGTCTTTTCGCGGCGGATCGTGTCCGTCCAGAGGGCGTTGCCGCCGTCGATGATGATGTCGCCCGGCTCGAAGAGCGCGGCGAGGCCGTCGATGACCGCGTCGGTGGGCTTGCCCGCCTGCACGAGGATGATGGCCTTGCGCGGCTTGGCGAGGGAGGCGACGAATTCCTGCAGGGTTTTGGTGCCGACAACGCCACCGGGGGTGGACGGGTTCTCGGCGACAAATTTGTCGGTCTTTTCCGTGGTGCGGTTGTAGACCGAGATGCGGAAGCCGTGGTCGGCGATGTTCAGGGCGAGGTTCTGACCCATCACGGCGAGGCCGATGAGTCCGATGTCAGAATGCGTTTGGGCCATAAGAACCGGCAGGATTAGCGGCCCGGCCCGCAAAGACCAACCTGTTTTTGGCGCGGTGCACGTAATAACCCGGACCGCCAACCCGCATTATTTGGGCTGGCTGGTCTGCTTCGAATTATAGGCCCCGGCGCTGGGGAAGAAGGGGGCCACTTTCTCAATGATCGGGGTCATGAACCTGGGCTCGTTGCGGTTATAGACCCACGAGAAGAAAAGCACCGACACCCCGACGAAGACCACCACGCCGGCGATGATCTTGTTCATCCGCATGATGCGGCGGAAAAGCAGGACGGCGACAAGGAAGCCGACGATCACAATGCCGATCTTCAGCCAGACCTCGGGTTTGAGGGTCTGGATTTTTTCAATCGCGGTGACGGCGAGCAGAATCATGACTTATGAGTTAACGACCCCCACCCGTGAGACGAGACTTTTTGGGGTTCGTTCCGGTTTTCACAAATGATTGCCTAGGGGGTGCGCCCGGACCGTTTTGTCCATTCCTTGGTTAGCATTTCTGTTGCTGCATCATCCGGCATTTCCCGGCCGGTTTGCTGCAGATCGGCCCCCGCTTCCGGCAGGCGGCCAAGGTTCAGCAGCCAGCGCGCCCTTTCCCGGCGCAGGACCGGAGGGAGCCCAAAGCCTTGCTCCAATTGCCGGGAGCGCTCGACGGCTTCGGCCCAGTCTTCCTTTTCCATCGCGGTGATCATGCCGCGTTGCAGGGCCTGGCGGGCCTGTTCGTTTTTCGCCCGGGCGGTTTCGGTCCGTCCGGCTTCTTGGGCATCCGCCGCCCAGAGCTGGTAGATGTAGGCTTGCTGGCTGACGTTCCACGCAAACGCCGGCTGCCGCTCGATGTAGGCAAAGAGGGTGTCGGTGTTCCGCCAGATCAGGACCTGCTGGCGACCCAGCGCCGCCAGCACTGCCACCATGGCCATGGCCGCCAGCGTCCAGGCGGGCTTCGCTACCAGCTTTCTCCACCAACGGGCGGCCAACACGACCCCGGCCCCGGTCAACACGAGATGGGGCAGATAGACATGGCGATCCGCCACCGCCCAACTGGGCCATTGGGCGAAACCGAGCACCGGCAGCGCCAGCAAGGTGCTGCCATAAACCACCCCCGTGGTTCCCGGCCGTTGTTTTCGCTTCAGCCAGATGATCAGCAGGCCCAGTCCGGTTCCGGCCGCCATGAAAATAATCATCGGCCCTTGGACCATGTCCAGCGGCAGCATGGGGTTGTTCGGGGTCATGCCGAACGGCCAGAAAAAATGCGTCCAGACCGAGCCGAGCATGGCGACGCCCATCTTCAACCGGGTCAGCAGATCCACATCTGCCAAGGAGGGTGGCGCCGGGTAAAGCCAAGGGGTCGTGGCGCTGCTCTTCCAGGTAATCCACGCACTGGCGAGCGCGGGCGCAAGGAACAGCGCGTGCCGCCGCAACCATCGCGCGGCTTCCGTCGCGCTGCATCCACGGCGCGGGGCGGTTCGGAAAATCCAAATGTCGGCCGCCATCAACCATAGCCCGTAGGTCACACCCACCGGGTACGTCGCATAGGACGCCAAGGCCATTAACCATGCGAGAGCCAGATTCCGCCGCTGGTCGGCCGGGTGCCCCGGATCCATCCCGCGGCTGTAGAACCAAAATGATCCGGTCAGGAAAATGACCATCAACGGGTAGGGGGTCGCGGTCACCCAGCAGGCCGGTTCGATATGGGCGGGATGGACCGCCCACACGGCCGCACCCAGCCAGGCCAGCAGGTGGACGGTCGCCCGGGGTGTTTCCGGTTGCAGGCGCACGATCAAGGCCCGCAGCACCACCCAAAAAACCAGGGTTGCTCCCAGATGGAGCACCAGACTCAGCGCGTGCCATGCCGCGGGATTGAACCCAAAGGCCGCGTGGATTCCGCGATAAATCAGCCAGGGCAGCGGCTTGAAGCGCAATGCCGTGTCACCGTTCAAGATTTTCACCACCAACGCGCCGGACCATGGTTCGGTGATCAACGAATTCTGCGTCACGTTGACCGGATCATCCCACCGGACGAAATCGAAACCCATGGCGGGCCAGAAGACCGCCGCGACCAGCAGGGTGAGGGTGAGGACCGGACGCAGCCGTCCGCCCGTCAGGCCGTCAGTAACGTTGGGCGACACCGAGATAGTCGAGCAGCCACGCCTCTTTCCAGACCCGGAAGCGACCCTCGGGGGTGATCTTGCCGTATTCCTCCCGATCTGCATGCGGGAGGAGATACCCGAGCTCGGTATTGATCATTTCCATCTGCTGCTGCTGCTGGTTGATGTCGTCGATGGGGCTGTTGTCCCAGGCCATCAGGGGTTCGCCGGCTTGGGCCAGCCGCGCCTGATGTCGTGCCACCAAGGCCTGAAGTCCGCGGCGCCACGGGGTGCGCTCGACGTGCCAGCTCTCGGGGTAGAAGCCGCCGAAGGGAATGTAGAGGTTGTCCGTGACGTAGCGGCGGCCGGCGGCCGTGCGGGTGGCGACACTGAAACACACGGTGATCGCGCCGCTCTCCTGGGGCACAAAAAGGGTGTGGAGCCGGATGGTGTTGTCGTGGTTCTGGTGCACGGAGGTGCGCAGCCAGATGCCCCCGCCCAGCTCGGCCTTGAGGGCCTGCACGGGCGTGTAGCGGCTGTCGCGCAGCCAGTCGCGGACCTTGAGGAGCCGTTTTTGCGTCGGCCATTCATCCCCGCTGCTGTTCACCACGTAGCGGGGAAAGAGGGGCAGCGGGCTGAGGCTGATGGCGCTCACCTTGAGCCAGTTGAAGGCGGACTCGACCAGGAACCAGAGGAGAAACGCGGCGGCCGCGACGACCCAGGCCGGTCGGTCGATGAGTGCGAGCTGGCCATTGGCCTGCGCGGCGAAAAGCGCGAACAGGATCCAGCGCAGCCAGCGGATCGGGATGGCCAGCATCGGCGAGGCGATCCGCAGGTTGATGTAGAACAGCAGCAACAGGAGTGCGACCAGCGGGGCGAGAACCAGTGACAGCGTCTCGGACATAAAAAGGTGGGCGGCGCGGTGATCCCGCGGCGGCCTCAGCTCAGGCGCACCGGCATGATCACGCAGACGAAGCTTTCCAGGGTTTTGAACACACCGGGGCTGACCTCGTCCTTCAATTCAAAGAAGACCTCGTCCTTGGTCAGGGCCCGGAGCGGGTCCATGACAAACTGGGGGTTGAACGCGACCTGCAGATCGGGGCCACTGTAGGAAATCGCCATGGACTCGTGCGCCTCGCCGAAATCGGGCGAGGACGCGGTGATCTCAAGCAGGTTGGCGGTGAGCTTGATCTTGACCGAGTTGGATTTCTCCGAGGTCACCAGGGCGGCGCGATGCACGCATTGGAGGAAGAGCTCGCGCTCGAGCTTGATGCGCTGGTGCGTCTCCTTGGGAATGACCTGCTGGTAGTTCGGATAGTTACCCTCCACCACCTTCGAGAACAAATAGATGCTGTCGGTGAGTCCGCCGGCCTCCTTGCCGGTATCGATCTGGAAGGCGGCCCGGCGCTCGTTGAAGGCGATCTTCACCTTCTCACCCTTGCCGAGCAGGCGCAGCAGCTCGGCCACGGTCTTGGCAGGGAGAATGATGGCGCCGGCACTGGCGGCGGGCACGGTCAGTTCCTTGCCCACCAGGGCGAGCCGGCGGCCGTCCGTGGCCACGAGGGAAAGTTTGCCGTCCTTGAAGTTGAAATAGACGCCGTTGAGGATGTAACGGGTCTCATCCGTCGACTGGGCGTACGCGACGTTGCCCAGCATCGTGGCGAGTTCGCCCTGGTCGAGGACGTAGCTCTTGTCATCCCCGGAATCGGGCAGCTTGGGAAACTCCTCGGCGCCAAGCCCCATGATGCGGAAGTTGGAACCACCCGAGGCGATCTTGACCTGATGATTGGCGGTGGAGTCAAACGACACATCCACGTTGGGCAGCTCGCGCACAATGGTGGCCAGACGCTTGACCGGCAGGGTGACGGAACCGCCCTCCTTGATCTCGGCCTTGATCTTGCAGCGGATGCCGAGATCGAGGTTCGTGGTGGTGAGGGAAATGGCATCCTTCTCCGCCTCGATGAGCACATTGCTCAAAATGGGCATGGCGGCCTTGGAACCGACGACATTGAGGACCTGGGCCAGGCCGTTGCTGAAGTGGTCGCGGTTGATTTTAAATTTCATCGGTCGAGGCGTTAAGGGGCTTTAACTAACAAAGGATGATTAGAGAGGTATTCAATAAGGAAGTATCCGTATTATTATGGTCTGGGAGTTTCCCGGTAACCGGCCGGTTTCGGTCGAGAAACCGGCTTGGTGGCATTGTGAAGCCCGCCTGAACAACCGGTAATAACCAGACGGTTGTTCACAGCGGAAAGTTATTCGGACACTTCCTGCTTCATTTTCACAACTTTCCGACGCAGCGCGCGCATCTGGGCGTGGCGTGCCGCCCGCTGGTAGTGGGCGAACAGCCCGTAGCCGATATAGCCCAGAAAAAGGAAAACCAGCGCCATCTCCCGCAGCTTGACGACCAGCGCCGCGATAACCACCACGAGCACAAAGGTGCGAAACCGGGTTTTAGTCTCCCAGTTCAACTGCTTGAAACTTGGATAGCGGATGGTGCTTACCATCAGGAAGGCCACAAGCATGAGCAACAAGGGCAGGGCGACCGTCAGTTGGCGCAGCTCACGGTCGTTCTTGGCCAGGTTGACCAGCAGGAGCACGAGGGAGGCAACGGTGCCGGCCGCCGCCGGGATGGGCAGGCCCACAAAATCCTTGTGCGATTCCGCCTCCAAGCGGTGCAGCAGCGGGTTAGTGATGACGTTGAAACGCGCCAGCCGCACCGCACCACAGAGCAAATAGATGAAAGCGATGAACCAGCCCAGCTCACGAAACCACTGGTATTCCTCCCGCGGGGCCAAAATCAGGAAAAATACCATGAGTGCCGGGGCCATGCCGAACGACACCACATCAGCCAGGGAGTCGAACTCCGCGCCGAACAGCGAGGTTCGTCCACCCCAGCGCGCCAACCGGCCGTCGAGCGAGTCGAACACGACCGCGAGCAGAATGAACCACACCGCCTGGGTGTAGAGCTCGAGCGCGATGAGTCCCTGATGCAACTGGGCATATTCGCCAGCATCCGTGATCAACCGCGCCTGGATGCACTTGATCACCGCGACGAAGCCACAGAACAGGTTTCCGGCTGTCATCAGGTTCGGCAGAAAATAAATCCGGCTTGCCTGGGAGACGTTGTAGGGGTTTTCGCGTTGTTCGAGATCCGACATGGGCGCGGCTATTTCGTCAGGCTGTCCAGGTATTTCCAGAACTTCGAATGTTGCTCAAACAGCTGCTGCTCGGACACCGGCAGCTTCATCCGGAAAAGGACATCCTCCAGCGAGTCCTTGTGCAGGATGTAGTGGGTATGCAGCGTGTCGTCCTTGACCTCGAAATAGAACCGGAAATCCCCCGAGCGCAGCCGGTAGAACGTCTGGTCTCCACGGGTGAAACGGCCCAGTGGCTCACGCGGGTTGACCAGATCGGACTGGCGGATCTTGCTGATGGGTTCGATCGCCTCCATCTGCGCCAGCTTGTCGAGTCGGTTCAGCTCGCGCATGCTCTGTTCGGAAAAAGTGACTTGATACATGACGTGGGAAACACGCTATGTTTGCGCTGAATAGCGCGGCTGTCAGCAACGATTATCCCGCCGGGCCCGGTAAGAGGATTGCGTGGGAAATGCCGCGCGCTAGAACAGGGCGAAACCAAGCCATGAACGTCACCCTCGCCGATATTCGGGCCGCCCGCCGCCGCATTTCCGGCGGGGTGGTGGTCACACCCTGTCCGGAATCCATTCCGTTGTCCGAGATGACCGGGGCGCGGATCTTCTGCAAACTCGACAACCTCCAGCGCACAGGCTCGTTCAAGGAACGCGGCGCCCGGAACGCCCTGCTCCGGCTGGCTCCGCAGCAGAAAAAACGCGGCGTCATCGCGGCCTCGGCAGGCAATCACGCGCTCGGCCTGGCTTATCACGGCCAGTTGCTCGGCGTACCTGTCACCGTGGTCATGCCTGATTATGCGCCCTTGATCAAGGTGAGCACCTGCCGGCGGCTCGGGGCGCGGGTGCTCGTGGCCGGCCGGGACTTTGGGGAGGCGCGCGCCGAGGCCGACCGGCTCGCCGCCAGCGAGGGGCTCGCCTACATCCACGGGTTCGACAATCCCGACATCATTGCCGGTCAGGGCACCATGGCCCTCGAGATCCTGGAACAGGTGCGCGAAGCCGATGCCATTGTGTGTCCCATCGGCGGGGCCGGTCTGATTGCCGGCGTGGCGGTGGCGGCCAAGGCTCTGCGCCCCCGGCTGAAGATCATCGGCGTGGAGTCGGTGGCCACCGCCAGCTTCACCGCCGCGCTCAAGGCGGGCCGGCCGGTCACCATTCCCCGCCGGGCCACGCTGGCCGACGGTCTCGCCGTGCTGCGGGTGGGCGACACAGCCTTTGCGCTCGCCCGCCGCCACGTTGACCGGGTCGTCCGCGTGCCGGAGAATTGGATCGCGCTGGCCATCCTCCGCATGGTTGAGCTGGAAAAAACCGTGGTCGAGGGCGCCGCCGCCGCGCCGCTGGCCGCCATGATGGCCGGGTTGCTGCCCGAGCTGTCCGGCCGGAAGGTCGTGCTCGCGGTCTGCGGCGGCAACATTGACCCCGCCGTCCTCAGCCGCGTCATCGAGAAGGGGCTGGTGCACGACGGCCGGCTCACGCGCTTCACCGCGCTCATCAGCGACCGCCCGGGTGGTCTCGCCGAACTGACCCGGGTCATCGCCGCCAGCGGCGCCAGCATCAAGGACATCGCGCATGACCGCGCCTTCAGCGGACCCGACTTCTCGGCGGTCAACGCCAGCTGCACCGTCGAGACCCGCGACCATGCCCACATCCGCCAGCTGCACCGCGCGCTGAAACGACACGGATTTCCGCTCGTGGTGGCGCGCTAGTTTTTTTTGCCGAAGGCCGGATCAACCCGGATGAGCGCCGTGGCGGCGAACGAAGGCAGCGTGGCGACACAGACCCACACAAAGAAGTTCACGTAGCCGAGCTGCTCCTGGATCCAGCCGGCGGCCATGCCGGGCAGCATCATGCCCAGCGCCATGAAACCAGTGCAGATCGCGTAATGGGCGGTCTTATGCTCCCCGTCGGCCACCATCATCATGTAGACCATGTAGGCGGTGAACCCGAAGCCGTAACCGAACTGCTCGACCGCCACCGCCGTGCCGATCAGCGGCAAGTGGGCCGGCTGAACCACCGCCAGGAAGATAAACACGACGTTGGGGGCATGCATCGCGATGAGCATCGGCCACAACAGACGCCTGAGCCCGAACAGGGAAATCACGTAACCGCCCACCAGTCCGCCGAGGGTCAGCGCGATGATGCCGATCGTGCCATAGACGATGCCCACCTGCTGCGTGGTCAGCTCCAGCCCGCCCATCGCGCGGCCGTCGAGGAGAAAGGGCGTCACGAGCTTGAGCAGCTGGGCCTCGGCCAGGCGGTAAACGAGCAAATAGCCCAGGATGGTGAGCAGCCCCTTCTTGCGAAAAAACGCCGCGAACACCTCGAGATAACCCGTTGCCCTTGCCGGGGCCCGCGGGGCCGGCCGGTCACCTGCCGGCCGGGGCAGGACGGCGAGATGATACAAACCGATCAGCAGGAAAAACCCTGCGACGACCGCAAACACCCACGACCAGGCCCGCGGGACATCGCCGGTTGATTCCTGCAAGGCGCCGGCCAGATAGACCAGCCCGCCTTGGCCCGCAATCATCGCCAGCCGGTAGAAGGTGCTGCGCACCCCCACAAACGCGGCCTGTTGGCTGGCGGGCAGGGCGAGCAGGTAGAATCCATCGGCCGCGATGTCGTGGGTCGCCGAGCTGAACGCCAGCAGCCACAAAAGGGCGAGGGAGTAGCGGAAAAAATCCGGACCGGGCAGGGTCAGGGCGACCGACGCCAGGACGGCGCCAGTCACGAATTGCAGGCCGACGATCCAAAACCGTTTCGTCCGATACAGCTCCACCAGCGGCGACCAGAGCGGCTTGATGACCCAGGGCAGGTACAGCCAGCTCGTGTAGAGAGCGATGTCTGTGTTCGAAACCTTGAGGTTCTTGTACATGACAACGGACAGCGTCATCGCGATCACGTACGGAAGGCCTTGCGCAAAATAGAGCGACGGGATCCAGCGCCAAGGATTGGGCTGAGGGTGGTCGGGAGGATTCAAGGGGAGGCTGGATTACTCGGCCCCTCCGGCAGGTTTGTTTTCCGCGGCAGGTTCCGGTTCCGCGTCTGGCTCCGCGGCGACGGGGACGGGTTCGTTGGGCAGGCGCTTGATGCGCTCCGTCACGGGCGGGTGGGAGGAGAACATTGTTTTCCGGTTCTCACCGGCCTGTTTCAGATTGGAGAGCACGGCCCGCAGCCCGCCGGGGGCATAGCCCGTGGTCACGGCCAGGGCGCGCCCGTCCTTGTCGGCGGCATATTCCGTCTGGGGATCAAAGCCCTTTTCGAAGAGCGTCTTGGTGATCTGGCCGATGCCCAGGTCGAACTGAGAGAGCTGGGCCTCGACCTGGCGCACATCGCTGCTGCGCTTGGCAGCGAAGCTGGTGGCACCGCTGAGAAAATCCCCGCGCGCCACGATCTTCAGGGCATGGCGGTTGGTGATGTGGGC
>JANMTJ010000029.1:0-4400 GCA_031390295.1 Oleiharenicola sp. | reverse complement strand
TCGGGCCGGCCGTCGCCGTTCACATCGAGAAAGGTCGCCCCGACATCGTCGGCCTCGGCCGCGGCCGCCCAGGGTTGCGCGAGGGCGGGCGCAAAGGTGCCGTCCTTTTGGCCGAGGAATAGCTCACCGGCCTGGCCGGCGGTGCCGGTCACAAAGACATCGGCTAGCTGGTCGCCATTGACGTCGGCGGTGGCAAGGGCGGGACCCTGGCCGTTAAGGCGGCGCGGCAACAACCGTTGGCGGGTGAACTCGTCGAACGGCCGCAGCGAATTCGTGTGCTTGAGCCCGCGGACGACGGTGGATTCGGCATAGAGCGCGTCGGCGCGGGCCGGGGTCTTGAAGACAGCGGGCGCGGGCTTGGTGCCTGCCGCCAGGGCGGGTTCGCTGACGGTGAGGAGCTGGTCGGCGGGGAGATTCTCCAGCACCTGCACCTGGCCCCGGGGCCAGCGGATCGTCAGCTTCCGGATGGCCGGGTCGTCGCCGAGGCCGAAGTAAACCAGCGGCGGTTCGCTGGAGGCGATGCCGCGCTCGTTGAAAAGCTGGCGCACCTGCACCCCGGAGGCGGTCTCAATCCGCAGTTCGGCGCCGAGGCCGTCCCGGTTCGGGGCGCGTCCCGCGAGCTTGATGACCGCGCGGTGACCCGTGGCGGTGTCATTGCGCACGATGGTCGGCGGCGCGTCGAAGTTGGCGTAGACCAGGTCGAGGTCGCCGTCGCCGTCAAGGTCGGCGAGCGCACACCCGAAAGCGACCGTCGTTTCGTCGAGGCCCCACTCGGCGGACACATCGGAGAATCTCAACCCGCCGAGGTTGCGGTAGGCGAGCGTGGTCTCGCGGCGCGGCGCGGCGTTTTTCCAGACCGCGGCCCGGGCGGCCAGCGTGGGCGCGACGTTCTGCCTGTCCACGAGGTCGGCGTCGATGAAGTTGCGGATCATGCCCGCGGTGACGAACGCATCGAGGCAACCGTCGCAGTCGAGATCACCGAGGCGGGCGGACCAGGTCCAGCCGGTGGCGTCCATGCCGGCAAGGTGCGCCGCCTCGGCAAAGCGGTCGGTGCCGGTGTTGAGGTAGACGGCGTTCCACATGTACTGGGGAATCAGCTCGGTCACGCGTTCCATCTCCCACAGGCCGCGGCCGATCTCCTCCATGCCGGTCATGAACTCGGCGTGGTTGCGGTCGCGCATGTCGGTGATGAAAAAGTCCATCAGGCCGTCGTTGTTGAGGTCGCCGGCGTCGGCCCCCATCGAGAAGTAGGTGACGTGCGGCAGGCGCTCGTCGACGACGTCGGCAAAGGTGCCGTCGCCCTTGTTCAGGTAAAAGCGGTCGGAGGTTTCGAAATCATTGGCAACGTAGAGATCGGGCCAGCCGTCGTGGTTGGAGTCGAACCAGAGGGCGGTGTGCCCCTGCGTGAGGCCCCAGATGCCGGCCTTGACGGTGACATCGGCGAAGGTCCCATCGCCGTTGTTGCGGAAAAGATAGTCGCGGCGGCCCTGCGGGGACTTGGTGAAATCGAGGATGTTGGTGACAAGGTAGCAGTCGAGGTTCCCGTCGCGATCGTAGTCGGCGAAGGTGGCGTGGACGGAGGCGTCCTTGATGTCGAGGCCCCAGGCCTTGGCATTCTCGGTGAAGGTGCCGTCACCGTTGTTGATGAAAAGGAGGTTGGGCAGGTCGTAGCGGCAGACGTAAATGTCCATGTCGCCGTCCTGGTTGATGTCCACGGCCGTGGCGCCGGTGTTGCTGGAGGGAGCATCGGCAATGGCCACACCCGCCGCGCGGGCGGCATCGTAGAACCGGAAGGCGACCGTCTGGTAATAAAGCGCGCAGGGGCCGTTCTTGGACACGGCAAAGATGTCGGGCCGGCCGTCGCGGTTGAAATCGGCCACGGCCACGCCCGTCTCGACGGCCCCGAGGGTGAGTTCGCGGAAGCGCTGGCCCCACATGCGGGGATCATCGAAGACATTGGGCACGTTGACACCGGTGCCGGCGGCCGTAAGCCGGCTGAACGCCCGGGAACCCGCCGGGGCGGCCGCGCGCGAGTGGAGCGGAACGGCCGTGTATTCGGCCGCCGGAAGGACCGCAGCGAAAAGGGACAGGCCAACGAGGAATTTTTTAAGCATGGGAAGGAAGTTTTTCGGACGGGGCATCAATGGGGCGGCCCGGCAGGGCGGCGGATCGAAACAAGGCAAAGGCCAGGGCAAGCGGAGCCATGTAGCTGCCGCCGCGTTCGATGACTTCGAACACCGGGGCCGTTGTGCCGCTGGTAAGAAAAAGCAATTCCGTGCCGAGCTTCCAGGCACAGACAAACAACAATACAGCCGGCGAACGAATCACCAGAACCGCCAGCGCGAGCCCCAGCTCAAACCAGCCCACCGCCATCATGACCGCCGCCGGATCGGCCGGAGCCAACACGGCATAGAGGTGCGCGAGCGCTGCCTTGTGCAGCACGAGGGCACAGGCCGCATGCCCGGCCAGCAGGGTCGCGGTGGTGAGTTGCAGTGCCCAGGTCAGGCGGTGGCAATCGGCGGGGGTGAAGGCGGGCCACTGTTCGGGAAGACGCACCAACCAACGACCGCGCAAACCGATCACCACCAGGATGGCAATGGGCACGCCGTAGTTGCCGGCGCGCTCGAAGAATTCCGGCCAGCCCTGGCCGGCCAGCGGCCGCAGCAGGGCTGTCCATGTCGCCCAGAACGCCGCCCACGCGAACAGCGCACGGCAGGGCCAGACGAAGGCGAGGAAACCGATCGCCACATCCATCGCGCCGACCCAGGGCATGATTTTCCAAGCCCAGGCTTCACTGATCCCGACGACGCCGAAATACGGCACCCACGCCTGCTTGGTGATCAGGCCGAAAGCGCCGTGGCCGATGAAGCACATGGCCACGCCGGTCCGCAGGATCAGCGACAGGCCTGCTGGGGTGGAGGCAGAACGAGACATGGGGTGAATGGCTGGAGAATTGTCGGGCGGGGTCTCCGCACCCTGCCTCGAACGTGATGCAACTTTGTATGAAGGCGGGGTGCGGAGACCCCGCCCGACAAGGAACCGATTACTACCTGACCGGCTTGAGGGCGTTCTCGAACACGTAGTCGGCGATCTTCATGCCCGCCTTCTGGCCCTCGAGATTGGCCGACATGGTGTGGATGCCGCCGTAAACGCGGCTCATGCCGACCTCGCGGCGGGCATCGGACAACTTCTTGAAGGTGCGGACGGCGCCGGGCAGTCCGTCGGAAGTCGTGGTGAACTCGATGTCGTCGGTGCCGAAGTACCGCTCAAGGAGCCGGGTGGCCGCGCCGGTGAAGGTACTGTGGCCCGAGGTATAGTCGGGGTGCGCCGGCGCCGCCATGTTGGGGATAAAATCCGTGTTGAGCACGACCAGGGGATTGATCTTGCGGTCCATCTCGCGGATGCCGTTCTCCGGCCGCCAGGTGCTGTAGAAGAACTTGGTGTCCCAGCATGCGATGCCGGCATCGGCGCTGGCAAAATTGAGCAACGCGAAGAGCCGCGCGCACTCGGCGGTGCCGAGGTTGTTCCGCCGGGCCAGATCCTGCGCGACCTGGCACCAGTGGCCGGCGGGGGTGGACGAACCGAGGTCGTCCATCCAGAAGGGCGTGCTGAGGGTCTGGTATTCGGTGCGCTCGGCGTTGTCGCGCGGGCCGACCTTGGCAACGTAGGCGAGTTCCTCGGCATATTCCTTGGAGTCGATCTTCATGGGTGGTGGCGCGCGAAACTGGTCCGGTGCCTTCAGGACGTAGGGCGTCGTTATCGCCACTTGTGGTGCCACCGGCGGGCGGAAGCCGGGAGCCGTCTCGCGCCACTTGCCCTGCTCGGTGCTGCTGAACGGACCGTCCTCGCGGACCTTGTTCCAGCCGCTCTTGGCGCGAAGGGCGAGGACGGCTTCAGCGACCTTTTTGCCAAAGGCCATGCCGTCCGACTTGGGCTGGCCGTCGGAAATTTCGGCCAGGGCCTTATCCAGAGCCAGGTCGAAATTGCGCGGGTTGGAGGACTGCCCCCACAGCGCCTTTAGAACCGTGTGACCGGCACTTGCAATGGCGGCGTCCATGTTCGTACCGGCAGGTGCGGCTTCCTGCACCTGCCAGGGCTGGTGCGTACGGGTGATGCCATTGACGGCATCGTAGATGGCCGCGTGAAACGTCGCGATGTGCAGTGCGGCGATGGGGGGCGGATTGCGCGAGAGGCGCGTGGCATTCAGCACCTGCTCGTTCCAATAGAGCACGGCGTTGTCCGCGGCTGACGCGGGGAGACGGGTGAACAACGTGGCGAGAAACGCCAACACAACAAGACGCGTGAATTTCATGCGGGGACGGGGACGGCGTGGGGATGGACCGCCGGCGGGAACGGCGGGAACGTGCGAAAGTTAGGAAGGATTGCCGCCCCGGTGCAAA
>JANMTJ010000698.1:0-2007 GCA_031390295.1 Oleiharenicola sp. | reverse complement strand
CGCCGCCGCCCTCTGCGGCCGTGACCGAACCAGGGGAACCCGCGGAAATCACGGCCATGCGCAAAGCCTCGGGCGTACCCTTCCCGCCACCCCCGGGTCCCGGCAAATTCCCGCCCCTGCCGGGTGGAGCCTTCCCGCCGCCCGCGGGAGGCAAATTTCCGCCGCCCGCGCCGGTCAAAAAGAAGGGCGGGTTGGGCTCAAAGAAAAAACTCATTGTCATGGCCGGAGCCGGCCTCGCGTTTCTGGTCCTGGCCGGTGGTGGGTTCGTGGCTTATCAAAAGTTCACCGAGGAGCCGCCACCCCCGCCGCGGCCTAAACTCGTCGCCAAGCCGGTGCCCCCGCCGGCGCAGCCGGCAGCTACGGTGGAACCGGAAACCGCCCCGGTCGATGAAGGGCTGAACAAGGAAGTCGCCGGTGCGGCGAAGCCGGCGGAACCGGTCGCCGTGGCCCCCGAGCCGAAACCCGTGGAAGTGGTCAAACCCGTCGCGCCGCCCCCCCCGCCGCCCCCGAGCGTCGCTTTCCGCGGCTGGGTGGAAAACCTGAAGATCCGCGGCGTGCGGGGCGGAGCCAATCCCCGCGTATTCATCGGCGCCAGCTCCTATCAGCCGGGCGATCTCGTGAATCCGCAAATGGGCATCACTTTTGAGGGCTATACCGACGCCACGCGCCTCCTGGTCTTCAAGGACAAGTCCGGCGCCACGGTCGAGCGACGCAACTAATCCGAGCCCGGCCTCAGACGTGGGTCAGCACCGTCTTGATGCCACGCAGCAGTTCGGGGTCGGTCGCAATGGCGAGGACGCCGTTCACCACGAACTGCACCCCCATGCTCATGATGAGAAAGCCCATGATCTTGGTCATGGCGTTCACGCCCACCGGACCGATGAGCCCGACCAGGCGGCCGGAAACACGCAGCACGGTATAGGTGATCAGCGCCACCGTCACGATCCCGGCGATGATGGCCACGTAATCGAACCAGTTGGTGGCGAGCGAGGTGAAGCCGAGCGTCACGGCGATGGAACCGGGGCCGCTGAGCATGGGCATGGCGAGCGGGGAGAAGGAGATGTCCACCTTGCGGCGAGCGGCCTCCTGTTGTTCGGCATCCGTCTCGGCGCTCGCTTTTTTGGTGGCCAGCATGCCCATGCCGATGCCGGTGAGCAAAATGCCCCCGGCGATGCGCAGTCCGGGAATGGAAATCCCGAAGAAATTCATGATGAACGTGCCGCCGATCAGGAAGCTGACGAGGATGGCCACCATGTAGAGGGAGCCCTTGAGCGCCTGCTCGCGTCGACGTTCGTCACTGTCGCCTTCGGTGATGGACAGGAAGGTCGGTCCGGCGGAGAGCGGGTTGATGATCGGAAGCAGACCGATCAGGGTGCCGAGGTAGATGCCCCAGAGATGGAGGAAGTCCGACATTTCCGGCGCAGCCTAGGCGCGGAGGCCGGTTTGGCGAGCCACGACTACCAGACGTCCACCGGGCCCTTCGGCACAGGAATGGATTCCCGGCGCCGGACCGCCGGGTCGCCTGCCTGCCGCGTCCGGCCCGCAGCGATTTCCCGTTTGAGCCATTTGCGTCCAAATCCGGTTTTCAATTCGTGCTCACGAGCCACGGCTGCTTCCCGGCCGTCGAACTGCTCCCAATGAACGATTTTCCGCGGAGGGTGGCACCGGGTCCACTCGGCTCCGCGACCTGCGCTGTGTTCGTGCCAGCGTTTTCCAATATCATCGGTATGTCCGATGTAATGACTGCCGTCGGCACATTCCAAAGCATAGATGAAGAAGGCACCTGGCCGCGGCGCAGGCAGGTCCGGATCGAGCATGAACGAGGCGACCATCGGGGCGGGGCGGAATTTCGCCAGCTACGAGAAATGGCGCGCGCCCTTCTGCGACGAACGCGGCGAGCTGCTGCCCAAGTTCCGTCCCGCGCCGATGGTCGCCACCTTCATGCTCGACCCCGACGATCCGGCCGTGATGCGCCGCCAGGCCATTCCCGTGCCCAAGGGCCCGGTG
>JANMTJ010000688.1:0-1903 GCA_031390295.1 Oleiharenicola sp. | reverse complement strand
TTCGGTGGAGCTTTCATGCACCGCATTCATCAACGTGGAGTCGGCGATATGAACGACGAACTCCTCGTTGTTGAGAATATTGTGCGCGGTGTCCTTGTAGACCCCGGCCTTGCGGCCGACGCTGATCGCCAGCATCGGCGGTTTGGGCGACACAAAGGTAAAGGCGCTGAACGGAGCGAGGTTGACGACGCCGTTGCCGGACAACGTGGTGACCCACGCAATCGGGCGCGGCACCACAATGCCGGTCAGCAGCCGGTAAGCCTGTTCGGCCGCAAGGTCAGACGGATCGATCCGCATCAGGCGCCCCGTTCATCCGGCCTTGATGTTGGCTTTACGGACCACCGGAAGCCATTTGGCGTCCTCGCGTTCGAGGTAGCTCCTGAACTCGGCCGGAGTCATCGGCACGGCCTCGGCGCCGAGCGCGTTGAATTTTGCGACGACTTCGGGGTCCTTGAGGATCCTGGCCAGCGTGTCGTGGAGTTTGGTCACGATCTCGGCGGGCGTACCGGCCGGCGCGAACAAGCCGGTGAAGGTCTGGCCGTCGAATTCCTTGTAACCGAGTTCGGTGAAGGTCGGCACATCGGGAATCCACGATGCGCGGTTGGCGCCGGTGACCGCGAGCGCCCGCACCATGCCGTTCTTGATGAAGGGCAGCCCGACCGAAATCTGGTCGAACGCGAACTGGACCTGGCCGCCGATCAGATCGGTGGAAGCCGGCGCGTTGCCGCGGTATTGCACGGTGACCCACTGCAGGCCGAGGGTCGACTGCACCAGTTCACTGAGCAGATGATTGGTGGTGCCCGGGCCGGGCGAGGCCATCGTCAGCTTGCCGGGTTCGCGGCGGGCGAGGTCGAAGAATTCCTTCAGGGTCTTGGCCGGCACCGACGGATGCACTTCGAGCACCAGCGGCGTCATCGAGATCGAGGTGATCGGCAGGAAGTCCCGCTTCCAGTTGTAGGCATCGCGCTGGGCGATTTCGGGGGCGAACAGCACCGGTCCGTTGGCGCCTACAAACAATGTGTAGCCGTCGGGCGCGGATTTGGCGAACGCCTCGCCGGCGATCAGGCCGCCGGCACCGGCCTTGTTTTCCACGATGAAGGTCTGGCCGAGGATTTCCTGCAGCTTGTTGCTGATGATGCGCGCCGCGCCATCGACATTGCCGCCGGCCGGATACGGCACCACCAGGCGCACGGTGCGCGCGGGCCACTGCTGGGCTGCCACCGGACCGGTCAACGGGGTCATCAACAAAGCGACAGCGGCCCACATGATCGCGAAAAATCTCATGATATCCTCCCGAAAGCCGCGCGGCTGAACCCGCCAAATTTGTTGTTGCGGTGTGAACCGGAACTGCCCGCGAGCCTGTCGCCGGTCGGGCGCCGCGATCATGGCCGGCCCCCTTCCGTTGTCGACGGAATTGTGATGGATATGTCCACATTATGGACACCGGCGGGGCGGGATATCAGGACCATGGCGGAGCGGCGAAGGGCATCGGGACGGGAAATTCCGGAGCCCAGACCGGGCGCCCAGGCGATCCGGCGGGCCCTGTCGGTGTTGCGCATTCTCGCGGCCGGCCGTGAAGAAGGCGTGCGGCTTTCGGAAGTCGTGCAGTCCACCGCCCTGACCCGGCCCACCGTGCACCGCATCGTGCACGTGCTGGTCGAGGAAGGCATTGTCGAGCACAGCGACAAGAGCGGGCGTTACGTCATCGGCCGGCAGGTATCCGAGCTGGCATTGGCGCGGCAGTCCCGCTCCCCGCTGCTGGTGGCGGCCGAGCCCTATCTCGCCAGGGTCTCCGCACAACTCGGGGATACGTTATTTCTGACGGTGCGGACCGGGCTCGATACGCTGTGCGTCGCGCGCCGCATCGGCTCCTATCCGATTCAGGTGCTGTCGATCGAAGTCG
>JANMTJ010000415.1:0-3934 GCA_031390295.1 Oleiharenicola sp. | reverse complement strand
GAGATCGGCGCGGGCCGCGGGAGCGGTCATTGCGGCCAAAGTAAGGGTTAACAGGATTAATTTTGATTTCATGCTATCACTTGGACCCGGCCCGACCCGGTGGGTTACGGGTGATGCAGATGGGGTGTTCAGCCCCGTTTTTCGTTACCATCCGGCTCACCGGGCTCTGGCAAATGACAAATGGGTGTGGCGGGCGGCTTTGGACAAGACCGCGCCGTCGCTGCCAAGGTTTAGCTTGATCGGGCGGCCAGGCCGGGAGAGGCCGGCGCCGGTTCGGCTTCCTCCAGCCGGGAGACCAGGACCTCCACCGTCAGCTCGCGTTTCGCCGTGCCCCGGTAGGTGCCCTTGAGCGGGGAGACATCGGCATAGTCGCGACCGGTCGCGACCTTCACATGATGACCCTGGACCAGGAGATTGTTGGTGGGATCGAGTCCGCACCAGCCGTGGCCCAGCACGTAGACCTCGACCCAGGCGTGGCTGGCCTGCGCGCCCTTCAACTGGTCATCCGGGCCGTTATAGAGGTAGCCGCTGACGTAGCGGGCGGGAATCTTCAGGGCGCGGCACAGGCCGATCATGACATGGGCAAAATCCTGGCAGACACCCGCCCGGGCCGCGAGCACCTCGCGCATGTGGGTGTGGGCGTGGGTGACCGCCGGCTGATAGCGGAATTCGCGGTGGATGTGGCGCATGATCGCCTGCGCGGCCTGCCAGGCGTCGGTCTGGCCGTCGGTGGCGTCGAGGGCGAGCTTCCACAGGTCCACGTTCAGCTCGACATAGGTGCTCGACTGCAGGAAGTCGTAGCAGCGTTCGAGCTGCGCGCACTCGCCGATCCGGGCGAGGGGGGCACAGACGGTTTCGGCTGGCAGCGCCGGCGTCCCGCCCGTGGTGACCACCGCGCTGGCCTCGACGGTCAGTTCGGTGTGCGGCTGGTTGATCTCGAAGAGGTGGACGAAGTTGAGGTGAAAATCCAGGTAGTGCCGCAGCCGCGTGGAGGGCAGGATCTTGAGCACGAAGCTATGGCACACCTGCGGCCCCGTGCTGACGGGCTGGAGGCGGGCTTCGTTGAAGCTCTCATGGACACTGGTCGCGTATTTGAAGCGGGTGCGGTGGAGGACGTGGAGTTTCATGCGGGCGGCATCGGGCGCGGGAAGAAGTGCCCTTCGACAGGCTCAGGGCAGTTCGGCCCCCGGGCCGAACTGCTGCTGCTGTTCCTCCTGCTGGCGGAGCTCGTTGTCGTCGGGGGTTTGGAAGGGTTGGAAGATGTAGGCCTGGAAGAGGGCCTCGCCGATGGCGTTCAGCTTGCCCTGCAGCACATCGATGTAGTCGTGCAGGCCGATTTCAAAGATATCCTCCGCGGTGCTGAACTGGAGCTCGGCGAGGAGCCGGCCGGCGAGCTTTTCGGCCACGTTGCTGAAACGGCCCTCGTGCACTCCGGAAATGCGGCGCAAGACCGTGTTGAGCTGGCGCACGGAGAAACGCACCGAACGGGGAAAATCATCGGAGAGGAGGAGGAACTCGGCGACCAGGGCCGGCTGGATCTCCGCGCCGTGCTGGGCCTTGTAGGCGTCCCACGCGCTGCAGGAGCGCAGCACGGCGGACCAGCCGAGGGCATCGGTCTGGCTGGGAGAGTCAGGGGTGCCGTGCGCGGGCAGGGAGTCGTGGCGCACGTCGAGGATGCGTGAGGTCTTGTCGGCGCGTTCCAGGTAGCGCCCGCACTGGATGAAAAACCAGCCCTCGTTCCGGACGATGGTGGCGTCAGTCAGGCCCTGGAGGAGAAGCGAGCCGTTCCGGATCTTCTGAAAGAAGTCGGACGGGTTGTCGCGCCATAGCTGGCGGGCGCGGGGGGAGTGGAGGAAGAGGTAGAGACGGTTGATCTCCTCCCAGAGCTCGGTGGTGATCTGGTCGCGTGCCATCCGGGCGTTTTCGCGCGCCAGGCCGACCGACGAGACGATGGAGTTGCTGTTGGCCGGGCTGAAGACCATGAACTCGGTCACGGTCTGGCCCGTGGTGCGGGGGTAGAGTTTCCGGAACTGCTCCTCGTCGCCGGAACTCTGGACGATGGGCATCCAGTGGGCGTTCAGGGTGGCGTCGTCGAGGTTGCGGAAATCGAGGAGGAGCTGGAGGTTCACGTCCACGAGGCGCGCGATGCTCTCGGCGCGCTCGATGTAGCGGCTCATCCAATAGAGGGAATTGGCGACACGGCTGAGCATGGGGATTATTTGTTGCCGTAGAGCACCCAGGATTCCTTGCTGCCGCCGCCCTGCGAGGAATTGACGACGAGGGAACCCTTGCGGAGCGCGACCCGGGTGAGGCCGCCGGGGATGATGGTGGTCTTCTCGCCGTAGAGGATGAAGGGGCGCAGGTCGATGTGGCGGCCGGCGAAGCCCTCGCCGTCGCAATAGGTGGGGTGGCGCGAGAGGGAGATCATCGGCTGGCCGATGTAATTGCGCGGGTCGGCCTCGATGCGCTTCCGGAAATCATCGCGCTCGGCCTGGGTCGCATGCGGGCCCATGAGCATGCCGTAGCCCCCGGCCTCGTTCGCAGCCTTGACGACGAGCTGGTCGAGATGCTCGAGCATATACTGCCGGTCGGACTCCTCGCTGGCGAGATAGGTCGGCACGTTGGGCAGAATCGGGTCCTGGTCGAGGTAGTACTTGATGATGCGCGGGACGAAATAATACATGACCTTGTCGTCGGCCACGCCGGTGCCGATGGAGTTGGCCAGGGAGACGTTGCCGGAGCGGTAGGCGTTGACGAGGCCGGGGACCCCGAGCGCGGAGTCGCGGCGGAAGACCGTCGGGTCGAGAAAGTCGTCGTCGATGCGCCGGTAGATGACGTGGACGGGTTGCAGGCCCTTGGTGGTCCGCATGAACACGTGCTGGTCGCGCACGAGCAGGTCGCGGCCCTCGACGATCTCGATGCCCATCTGCCGGGCGAGGTAAGTGTGCTCGAAGTAGGCGGAGTTGTAGGCGCCCGGCGTGAGGAGCACGACGGTGGGATCCGCCACACCCGTGGGGGCGGTGTGCTGGAGGACCTTGAGCAGTTCCTGCGAGTAGTTCTCCACGGGGCGCACGCCGCCGGCCTCGAAGATGCCGGGGAAGGTGCGCTTGAGGGCCCGGCGGTTCTCCAGCACGTAGCTGACGCCGGAGGGGCAGCGGGCGTTGTCCTCGAGCACGAGATACCGGCCCTGGTCGTCGCGGATGATGTCGGTGCCGCAGACGTGGATGTAGATGTCGCGCGGCACCTGCACGTGCATGAATTCGCGCCGGAAATGCTTCGCCGACATCACATAGTGGGCGGGGATCGTGCCGTCCTTGATGATGTTCTGCTCGTGATAGATGTCGTGGAGGAACAGGTTGAGCGCCGTGATGCGCTGCACAAGGCCGGCCTCCAGGTGTTCCCATTCGGCGGCCGGGATGATGCGGGGCACGAGGTCGAAGGGAAAGATCCGCTCCGCGCCTTGGGAGTCGCCGTAGACATTGAACGTCACGTCCTGCCGGAGAAAAGACAGGTCCACGGCGCTGCGCTTGGCGTCAAATTCCTCCGGGGTGACGGCGCCGAAGTGCTTGAGAAAATGCTGGTAGTGCGGCCGCACCCGGCCGTGGGCCTCCAGCATCTCGTCGAAGAACCCACCGGTATCGTATTGGCGGAAGGGGGCGGGCAGGTCGGCGGCAGGGTGGGCAGGCAGGCTGGTGGACATAGGGGGATGGCCCCCGAATAGCAGGCGGCATGCAAACCGCGGGGGTATTTCTTACCTCCCTTGACGCCCAGCGGGTTAGACAAGTTCGCCGGGGGGTATTTTGCCATTTGCCAAGCCTGTCGGCGGTGTTTTCATTCGTCCCCTTCAATGCTCAGCTTCATCCTCAAGAAATTCGCCGGCAGGCATCATCGGAAATACATCGAAAAGTGCCGCCCCATCGTCACGCGCATCAAC
>JANMTJ010000406.1:0-2844 GCA_031390295.1 Oleiharenicola sp. | reverse complement strand
TCAAAGTCCGCCTTGTCCTGTTTCTGGGAGAGCACCAGGTACGCGCTGAATTTGTTGCCGCGCTTGGAGACGAAATTCTCGATCAGGCCGCTGCGACCATCGTCGAGCAGCTTGCGCACCTCGTCGGCGGGGATTTCGACCTCGCAGAGCTTCTTGGAGAGCTTGAAGACCTGACGGTTGTCCTGGTCGGGCTTGCGGACGTAATAGGCGTCGCCGAGCTCGACGAGCTGTCCGCCGGGGTGGGTCTTGCTTTCGCCGAGCACGGTGGCCTTGGACAGATCGGCCTTCGGCCGGGCCTTGCGAGCGATGGGATTGCCGTCCTTGTCCACTTTCGGCGCACGCGGGGGAAATTCCCAGGAGAACTTGCCGCCGTCGCGCTTGAGGAACGCGCTGAACGGCCGGCCTTTCTTCGAGATGAAATTCTCGATGAGGTCGGTCTTGCCCTCGCCGATGAGCTTGATGGCCGGCTCGGGCGCGATCTGCTTCTGGCACATGATGCGGCCGACGCGGAAGGTCTGCTCCCACGTGCCGTCCGGCTTTTTTTCCCGGACGATGAAGCTGCTGCCGCTCTCGCAGAGTTCGGCGCCCGTCTTGGCGTCGGTCCAGATCGGCGTGAGGGTGCCGACGTCCACCTTGTCGCCGAAATCGAACGCCGTCTTCCACTTCTTGACGGTCACGTCCTTTTTCGTCTCCTCCACGAGCTCGAGCTTGAGCACGGCGGAGAAGCGGTTGCGGGTCTTGTTGGAGATGAAGCCGTCGAGCGGACCGACCGCGCGCTTCTCGACCAGCTCCTTGACCTCGGCCTCCTCCATGCGGCGGCCGCCGATGATCTTGTAGACCATGAGCTCACCGTCCTGGGATTTGTAGCCGCGCAAGGTCTCGCGCAACGGCTTGCCGTCGGTGGGCGAGAGGATGGCCGTGATGCGGGCGACCGAGTCGTCCTCCTCGAAACCCTTGACGCGTTCCACGATGCCCTTCGTCTCCTTGACGATCTCGGCCATGAAATCCTCGCGGGAATACTTGCCGTGCTCCATTTCGCGGAGGTGGAATTCCCACTCGCCGGTCATGGCGGGGCTGGTGATGTCGGTCGCCTTCACCGCGGTGAGGAACTGCATCAATTGCTCGGCCTTGGTGGAGGGGACGAGCTCGCGTTGGTTGCGGTCGATATATTTCTGGTTGACGAGGCCCTCGATCGTGTCGGCGCGCGTGGCGGGCGTGCCCAGGCCGCGCTCCTTCATGGCGTCGGCGTGCTCTTCATCGTCCACCATCTTGCCGGCGCCTTCCATGGCAGAGAGCAGCGTGGCCTCGGTGTAGCGTGGCGGCGGCTTGGTCGTCTCGCTGTGCAGCGTGGCCTCAAGCGTTTTGGCCTTGGCCTTGTCCTCGGGGGAGAGGGCGGGGAGCGCCTTGGAGTCGGGTGAGTCGTCGTCCACGGTGTTCTTGCCGTAGACCGCGAGCCAGCCGGGTGCCGTGAGAACCTTGCCCTCGGTCTTGAAGTCGTGGCCGGCCACGGTGCTGGTGCGGGTGGTGATGTCGAATTCGGCGACCGGGTGAAAGGTGGCGACAAAACGGCGGGCGATCATGTCGAACAACTTGGCCTCGGACTCGTCGAGGTTCTTGGCCTCGTGCTGGGTCGGGATGATCGCGAAGTGATCGGAGACCTGCGCATTGTTGAAGATGCGCTTGTTGGGGTGAACCCAGCCCGATTCGAGCACGCGCTGGGCGTGGACTTTCAGGTCGCCGTGCAGGTTGCCGAGCGTCTCGCGCACCAGCGGCATGTAATCCTCCGGCAGCGCCCGCGAGTCGGTGCGGGGATAGGTGATCATCTTGTGCCGCTAATAAAGGGCCGGGGCGATCTGGAGCGTGCGCTTGGCGGGAAAACCGAAACGGCCGTTGGCCTCACGCTGGAGGGTAGTCAGGTCGTAGAGACGCGGGGCGATCTGCGTGCTGGCTTTCTTTTCCTCGGCCACGGCGGCGACCGGCTGGCCCTGGCAGGCGGCAAAGATGGCGTCGGCCGTCTTCTTCACCCAGAGGCGATCGATGCGATCATGCTCATCGTCCTCGGCCTTCTTGAAATCCGGCCGTTGGTAGCTGCCCTCGTAGTCGCCCTTGGCGACACCGAACCGGGCTGTCACGCGCCAGTAGCCACGCGGCACGAAATTGCGAATCTCCAGCTCGCGGTTGTAAACGATGGCAAGGGTGGGGGTCTGCACGCGGCCGACGGAGGCGACGTTGCCGGCGCGGGAGCCGAACATGCGCTTGGTGAGCGCGCGGGTGCCGTTGATGCCGATGAGCCAGTCGCTCTCGCTGCGGCAGCGGGCGGCGTCGGCCAGGCCCTGCATCTGCTCCGCGGTGCGCAGGGTCTTGAAGGCGGCGTTGATGCCCTCGTTGGTCATCGACGACATCCAGAGCCGCTTGAACGGCTTTTTGCACTTCGTGAGCTGGTAGATGTAGGTGAAGATCAGCTCGCCCTCGCGGCCGGCGTCGCAGGCATTGATGACACTGGTGACGTCCTTGCGGGCGAGGAGCTTCTTGAGCTGGCCGAACCGCTCCTTGCCCTCGGGCAGGGGCTGGAGGGCGAATTCCTCGGGGATGATGGGCAGGGTCTCAAGCCGCCAGAAGCCGTATTTCTTCTTGTCGATGTCCTCCGGCATCTGGAGTCCCACCAGGTGGCCGACCGCCGACGAGATCACGTAGTCATCGTTTTCGTAATGCTCGCCCTTCTTCGGCACCTTGCCGAGCGCGCGCGCGAGGTCGGCGGCGACGGAGGGCTTCTCGGCGATGATGAGACACTTCATGTGGGGGCGAGCCGTTACGCGTCGCCGCGCAGAAGATCAAGCAATACTT
>JANMTJ010000580.1:0-1626 GCA_031390295.1 Oleiharenicola sp. | reverse complement strand
CGACGCCATCGCCACCGAGGCCTGGGCCGACGCCCAGAAGGCCCGCGACGAGAAGGCCAAGAAGAACGCCCTCATCCGCTTCAAGAAGCGCGACAACGTCCTGCGCGCCTGCTACGTCAAATATTTCTTCAAGCTGAAGGTGTTTGAGGACTTCCTCATCGAGCTCCGCCCGAAGATCCACGACGTCGAGAAGTGCTTCCACGACCTCCACCGGGCCAAGCACCCGAAGTCCAAGAAGGACGCCGCCATCGACGTCCGCTCCGTCAACCACAAGCTCAAGCACCTCGAGGCCGACCTGCGCATCTCCCCCCAGGCGTTGATGGACACGCTCAAGATCGCCCGCGGCCACATCCGGGAGGCCCACCAGGCCAAGACCGAGATGGTCGAGGCCAATCTCCGCCTGGTCATCTCCATCGCCAAGAAATACACGAACCGCGGCCTCTCCTTCCTCGACCTGATCCAGGAGGGCAACATGGGCCTGATGAAGGCCGTCGAGAAATTCGAGTACCGCCGCGGCTACAAGTTCTCCACCTACGCCACGTGGTGGATCCGCCAGGCCATCACGCGCTCCATCGCCGACCAGGCCCGCACCATCCGCATCCCGGTCCACATGATCGAGACGCTGAACAAGGTGATGCAGGTACAGAAGCAGCTCCTCCAAGAATTCGGCCATGAGCCGACCCCCGAAGAGGTCGCCGACGAGATGAATCTCCCCGTCGAGCGCGTGCAGCAGATCATGAAGATGGCGCAGCAGCCCATCTCCCTGCAGTCGCCCGTCGGCGACGGCGACGACACGAGCTTCGGCGACTTCATCGAGGACAAGAGCGCGGAAAACCCGTACGACATGACGGCGTTTTCCCTCCTGCGCGAAAAGATCATCGACGTGCTCGACTCGCTGACCGAGCGCGAGCGCAAGGTGCTCTCGCTCCGCTTCGGCCTCGTCGATGGCTACAGCCGCACGCTCGAGGAAGTGGGCAAGCAGTTCAAGGTCACCCGCGAACGCATCCGTCAGATCGAGGCGAAGGCTCTCCGCAAGATGCGTCACCCGACACGTCTCCGGCAGCTCCAGGGATTCATCGAGGGCGAGGAAGCACCTGCGCCGCCGCCGGCCCCGGCCGCCGCGACCTGACCGTTTTCAAAACGAAAACCCGCCGGAAGTCCGGCGGGTTTTTCGTTCCAGCCCCGATCAACCGTTCATTCGCCCGGTCGGCCGAAGGTCTGGCTATTGGTGGAGGATTGCTTCTTTCTCCGTTCCTCGCCGGGAGGACGTTTCTCGTCGCGCTTCTGAATCTGCAGAAAGGCGCGATTACGAGTGAGGCGATCAAACTTCTCCCTCTGCTCCTTGTTGAGCGTTTCACGGATGGCGAGCGAAGTCTGTTTGAGCTCATCGCGTAGCTCAGGGGCGAGCTTGTCCATGATCTGCCGCGTGCGCTGGCGGCTCTCGTTCATGATCTGTTCGACCTTGCTCCGCTGTTCCTGGGTCAGATCCAGTTGGCGTTCGGCCTGGCGGAGGAACTCCATCCTCAGTGCGACGAAGTTCGGCGGAGCTGGCGGCGGTGAAAATTGATTGGTGGCCATCGGCCGGAAACTGGCCGCGCGGGGAGATCTTCGGCTCAACGCGGTCCC
>JANMTJ010000573.1:0-2180 GCA_031390295.1 Oleiharenicola sp. | reverse complement strand
TTCTTCGTGGTTTTCTTTCTGCACATGGTGCTGCCGCTTGGCATCGCGGTCGGCCTGTGCCTGCATCTCGCGCGTCTGAGCCGCGCACAGTTGCTGCCGGACTGGCGCCTGACCGCCTGGCTGGTGGCCGCCGTGGCAACGGCGGCCCTGATTATGCCTGCGGTCAATGCCGCGGCGGCGCACATGGCCGTGAAACCCGGGGCGTTCACGATGGACTGGTGGTTTCTCTGGCCGCTGGCGATCACGGCGCGGTTGTCAGGCGGCGGCATCTGGCTGGTGGCGCTGCTGGCGGGCACGGGGTTGATGACGGTGCCGTGGTGGCTGGCCCGGCGCCGGCCGCGCCCGGTGTTTCAGGCCACGGTCAATGTCTCGCGCTGCTTCGCCTGCACGCTCTGCTCGCACGACTGCCCGTTTGGCGCAATCACCATGGTGCCCCGCACTGATGGGAAGCCGTTCGCGTCGCAAGCGCAGGTGGACCCCGACCGCTGCATCGGCTGCGGCATTTGCGCCGGGGCGTGCGACACACAGGGCATCGGCCTGGCCTGGTTCGACGCCCAGCAGATCACGCGCGAGCTGGAGACACTCGTTACTGCCGGGTTGGCGCGTGGCGAGCCGCCGGCCCTGGCGTTTGTCTGCGCGCAGACGGCCGGCGGTTGGGCGTTGTTCGATTACGTCGCCTGGGCGAGGCGGCTGCCCGGTTACACCGTGCGACCGGTCCCCTGCTCGGGTTGGGTCGAGCCCAAGCTCATCGAGCGCCTCATCAGCCTGGGAGCCGAGGCGGTTCTCATCGTGGGCTGCGGCTCTGCCGAATCCTTCGGTCGCGAGGGCAACCGCTGGATGCCTGCGCGGCTCGCCGGCACGCGCGAGCCGGAGTTCCGGCCTAACCGCGCGGACCGGCGCAAGGTGGCGCACCTGAACTTCGATCCCCTCCGCCCGCACCTACTCACGGGCGCGGCCCTCCGGCTGCGGCAGGCCCTGCCCGTGGCGGCGGCGCCCGGGCGGTCCCGGTTCAAGCTTTGGGTGGTGGGGACGGGGCTGACGGTGGCGGTGCTAGCGGGGTTGCTGGCCGTGAGTGATGCACCGTTCCACAACCCGGTGTCGGCGGAGGCGGAGTTTGTCTTCACCTTTCGCGCGCTCGGTGGCCGGGTGGAGGGCGATGCCAATCTGCCGGCCGCCAGGCATGACGACCGGCCGGTGCATATGCGCGCCACGATGCCTGCGGGTCGTTCACGCCATCCGGTGGTGGTCGAACTCGAGGTGGACGGACACGGCGGTCGGCAAATCTTCCGTCCGAAGGGCCTGAAGTCCGATGGCACGTCCGTGGGGGAATGGAGAGTGCCATTGACCCCCGGCCCGCATCGCGTGGTCGTCACCGTGGCCACGGGCGAGACCCCGGATGCGCCCCGCCAAACCTGGGCGGCGGAGATTAATGCCGTGGAGGGCCGGCTGGTCGTCCTCGCGTTCGACTCCGCCAGCGGATTCCAGTTGGAACCGTAACGCGTCGAGCTTCGGCATGACTTACGTCAAGGTATTGCATCCATACCTGCGCTAGAGTATCCCTGCATCCCCGCTTTTCGCACCGCCCCCATGAAACCGACCACCTTCAAAGCCACCGATGTGCGCCCGCTGCTCGCCCACGGGGAGGATGTTTTCGGACTCGTCCGGTCGCGGGTCGATGCGCTCACCGCCGGCCAGGGCCTGGCCATCATCGCACCCTTTCCCCCCGCGCCGCTGATCGAGCTGCTGAAAAGCGAAGGCTTCCAGTCCACCATGGAGCACCGCGCCGACGGCGCCTGGTGCGTCAACTTCTGGCGGGAATAATCCTTATGGCCTCCACCGCACTCCTTCCCTCCGACCGCGCCGGCGTCTGCCCGCTGCTGGCCGCACCCCAACAGGTCTCCCATGGCATTGTCAGCCAGGCCTTGCTTGCCGCCCCCGGGCTACGGGTGACCCTGTTCCGTTTCACCGCCGGGCAGGAAATGTCCGAGCACACGAGCTCGGCCCGCGCCCTGGTGCAGATCCTGGCGGGCTCCGGTGATTTCGACTTTCACGGCCAGACGCATCAGCTCAAGCAGGGCGATTTGCTGCATCTGCCCCCGAAGCTGCCGCACGCCGTCCGGGCGGTGGAGGACATGACCATGCTGCTCACGCAGTGCGATACGCCTGCTCCCTGAGCAGCC
>JANMTJ010000564.1:0-1775 GCA_031390295.1 Oleiharenicola sp. | reverse complement strand
CCGCCGGGAGCGGGCGGGTGACGCTCTTGATTTCGCGCAGGGTGGAACCGATTTGCTGGTCGATGCGGCCACTGAGGATGAAGGTCCAGCCGCGGTGGGTGATGCGACCGTCGATGACGACCTCGAACTTCACGTCGGGGCGTAAAGCCCCTCCCACGGTAAATTCCTGCTCGGTGCGTTTCTGGAGCTCGTTGTGCCAGTGCTGGCCGAGCTGGGCGCGCCAGAGACCCTGCGGGCCGCCGCCGCTTTCGTGCGGGCCGAGGCTGAAGCCGGCGAATTCGCCGACACTCAGGCTGACCGTGCGGTTTTCGAGGGAGAAATGCATGAAGGACACCGCGGATTACGCGGATGAACGCGGATATGGCAATGATGCATGGGTAGGGCGCGGAGTCCCCTCCGCGCCGGGATCGAGGCGGGCAAGGGACTGCCCGCCCTACCTTTTCACCTTCTTGAGGAACTGCACCACACGGAACGTCTCGCGAAAACCGCAGGCCCGGTGGGCGGCGATGCCGTCCCGGTTGGGCAGCTCGGCGTCACTGCCCAGTTCGGTCAGGCCGCGTGCCGCGGTCCAGGCCTCCGCGGCGCGGATCATCGTCCGTCCCCAACCGTGGCCGCGCAGGTCGCGATCCACATACCAGCCCTCGACATAACCGAGGCGATCGGACATCGAGCCATCAACCCGCGGGCGCACCGAGAGCTCGATGAACCCGCCCAACCGGCCGTCGCGGCGATCAATGACGAGGATGGCACGGTGGCGCGACCGGGTGAGATAAGAGCGCATCTCATAGCGGTGCATCGCGGGGGAGCAGTCCGGCCAGAGCGTCAGCCGCAGGCGCTGGCATTCCGCCATGTCAGCGCGGCGCAGCGGACGGATGAACGGATGTGGCTTACGAGAGCCTGATTTCAGTTTCGGCATGGACCCAATCCTCGAGGCGGCGGGTGATTCTGGCAACGGTGGCGGTGTCGGCGGTCTGCGCGGCCAAGGGTTGGTTGAGCAGCTGGACGGCGGTGTCGCGGTCGGTGGGCGTGAGCTCGGGCCACCAGTGTTGCTTCACGGGATAGCCCTCGTCGCGCAGGAGGCAGTAGAGGGCCTTGAGCCACACGATGTCCGGCCGCCCGCCCGCCGCGAGGGCGGTGAGGCTGGTGCCCAGCAGTTCGGCCACCGCGGGGCGTGATTCATCTGGCACGGGATTGCGTCCGAGCAGAATGCCGAGGGCGGCGGCGGCTTTCAGGGTCTCGTAGGAGCGGCCGATGCCGTCGTGCCGCCGGATGAGACGGTGCTCCGAAATGAACCAGGTGCGGCCTTGATTGGAGGATTCCAGCCAGAGTTCGGCCTCGTCGAAGAGGTCAAGATTCGTCGGCACGGCTGTAGCGGCGCGGAGCGGAGTCCGCGCCCTACCCTTGGAAATCCGGCGGAGCAGGTGCAGCACGCCATGGTCAGCCGAGAAGGCCGTCAACTGCTCGAAGGCATCGGAACCCGAGGGTTGTCGGCCAAGGATGCAGGCGGTGGTCTGGAGCTGCTGGCCGGGCATGGCAGAAGTGAGAGTGAGGGTGAAGGTGAGAGTGGGATCAAATCCCTTTCCCTTTCACTTTCCACTTTCACTCCGCAGCGCGGCCCGGGCGCTGGCTGCGTCGGGCCAGGCGGGCAGGACGGCCCCGCAGGATATGATGGTCTTCATGCCGTCGCCGACCGACATCTCGAGCTCGATGATTTCCGTGCGGGGCAGGTACATGAAGAAGCCGTTCACCGGGCTCGGGCAGGTGGGAACGAAGAC
>JANMTJ010000400.1:0-7111 GCA_031390295.1 Oleiharenicola sp. | reverse complement strand
CCGCGGTCTATGAGGCCGATCCCCGTTTGATCCTCGTCGGATTGGCGGGGAGCGAACTGCTTGCGGCGGGAGCCGCCGGCGGCTTGAGCACGGCGAGCGAGGTCTTTGCCGACCGCACCTATCAGGCTGATGGCTCGCTGACGCCCCGGTCACAGCCCGATGCGCTGATCACGGATGCGACTATCGCCGTGGCGCAGGTGCTGCGGATGGTGTGCGAGGGAAAAGTGCGGGCGACGGACGGTAGCGACGTAATGATCAAGGCGGAGACGGTCTGCCTGCACGGGGACGGTCTGCACGCGGTGGAATTCGCCCGGCGTGTTTCCGTTGAATTGCGAACAGCGGGTATCGAAGTCAGGCGGTGCGGTGACTGATCCGCTGGCGACGCCAGAGCATCAGGCCGGTAGTGACAGACAGCAGGATGGCGCCGTAGGTGGAAGGCTCGGGCACGGGCCGGATCGAGTTGCCCGCGGACAGCCAAGTGGTGTCGTTGCCGGTGAAGTTGGCGAATACCACCTGGTTCATGGGCGCCGCACCCGTGGTATCCTGGGTAGCCCCGGTCCAAGCAGCGGTGATGAAAGCGTCTGTCGCGGCCACCCAGTTGATAATGTTGAGGGTGACACCGCCGGCGATGCTGAGGTTGCTGAGGTTCAGGGAGGCATTGGCCCCGCCAAAATCGATGGTGCTGGTTGCGGTGACCGTCAGGGTGTTCAGAGTTATGCTGGTGGTGCTGAGCTTGAGCGTGCCCCCGCTGAGGGTCAGGTTACTGCCGGAAACGAGGGCGGCGGTGTTGGCCAGCGTGAGCGTGCCGGCGCTGAGTGTCGTGCCGCCGTTGAAGGTGTTGGTGCCAGATAGGATAAGTTCACCCGCTCCGGTCTTGGTCAGGGTGATGCCGGAACCGGTGATGGCCGCAGAGATGGTCAAGTTGCCGGAACCGGCGATGTCCATGATCGAGCTGGCTCCCAGGGCGAGAGTGGAGTTGGCGATGGTTTGCGTGCCAGAGCTGGCCGCCGTGCGCGTGATATCACCGGAGGTCAGGGTCAGGGTCCGGTTGCCGCTTCCGTTGATGATGCTGAACGTATCGTCGACGTCGTTGTAAGTCAGGCTGTTGGCTGTCCGGGCACCAGCTAGTGCAATATCATTAACAATCGCATCCGTTTCCGTGGCGTTGAACTGCACATTGGAGCTGGAAATTGGGACTGTGCCCGTGCTCCAGTTGGCGCCTGTA
Source organism: Oleiharenicola sp. (assembly GCA_031390295.1). Taxonomy (GTDB): domain Bacteria; phylum Verrucomicrobiota; class Verrucomicrobiia; order Opitutales; family Opitutaceae; genus Lacunisphaera. The sequence continues at coordinate 5,886 of JANMTJ010000400.1, read as the reverse complement.
TTCCAAGCATTGTTCGCATTGCTATTGTCCCAGATCACTTGGGCAAAGCAGACGGTGGGGAACAACAAGCATCCGCAAACCACTCGGAGCAGGAGGGGTGCTAGTGCAGGGGCTGTCGGGCCTAGCTTCATTTGCTACCTATAATGTATAGGTAGTATACCCTAAATTTCAACTTAAAAATCCTTTGGATAACAATGACGCAACTATCTATATATCAATTATTAAACCTGAACAAAGCCACATCGCCGTCTTGGAAGACGTATTCCTTGCCTTCCAGGCGGTATTTACCGGCCTCGCGCGCGGCAGCGACACTGCCGAGGCGGGTGAGATCGGCGTAGCTGACAATCTCCGCCTTGATGAATCCCTTCTCGAAATCCGTGTGGATGACGCCGGCGGCCTGCGGGGCCTTCCAGCCTTTCACGATGGTCCAGCAGCGGACCTCCTTTTCCCCGGCGGTGAAATACGTCATCAAGCCGAGCAGGTTGTATGTGCCCTTGATGAGGGCTGACACGCCGGAGTCGTCCACGCCGAGATCCTTGAGGAACGCCTTCGCCTCCTCGGGCGGCAGGTCGATGAGCTCGGCCTCGATCTTGGCGCTGATCGGCACATAGGCGGCGTCGTGGTGGGTGCGGACGTACTCCGCGACTTTCTGCACGAACTTGTTCTGCTCGGCCGTGGCGAGGTCGCTCTCGGCGACGTTACAGGCGAAGAGCACAGGCTTCGCTGTGAGGAGTTGGAAGAGTTTCATCAGCGCCACTTCCTCGGGCGTGGCGGCAAAGGTGTTGGCGGTTTTCCCGGCGTTGAGGTGGGGGGAGAGTTTCTCGAGCAGGGCCATCTCGATGATGGCTTCCTTGTCGCCGGACTTGGCCTTCTTCTGGGTCTTGTCGATGCGCTTGGCGACGGCTTCGAGGTCGGCGAGCACGAGTTCGGTGGTGATGACCTCGATGTCGCGGACCGGATCGACGCTGCCCATCGTGTGGATGATGTCGGAATCCTCAAAGCAGCGGACGACCTGCACGATGGCATCCACCTCGCGGATGGTGGCCAGAAACTGGTTGCCGAGGCCCTCGCCCTTGCTGGCGCCGGCGACAAGCCCGGCGATGTCCACAAACTCGATGGCGGCGGGCACCACGACGTTGGTCTTGGCTATGTCCTTGAGTACGTAGGCGCGTTCGTCGGGCACGACCACGACCCCCACATTGGGATCGATGGTGCAGAACGGGTAGTTGGCCGCTTCCGCCTTGCGGGAGCGGGTGAGGGCGTTGAAGAGGGTGGACTTGCCCACGTTGGGCAGACCGACGATGCCGGCTTTGAGCATAAAATTGGGTGCGTTAAGGGTCGAACTCAGCGGCGGCACTGGGGGCTTGACAAGGGCAAAGTTGTCCCGTGCATTCTCACCCTTTTCCCAGCGAACACCGCATACCTTTAAGCAACCAGACACATCACATGGCACTCAAAATCCGTCTTTCCCGCGTTGGTACCAAGAACGAGCCGCATTACCGCGTCGTCGTGGCCGAGGAGCGTTCCCGCCGCGATGGCGACGCCGTCGAGCAGATCGGTTCCTACAATCCCCGCGCCAAGGGCAACACGCTGACCATCAAGCTGGATCGCGTCGACTACTGGGTCTCCAAGGGCGCCAAGCCGACCGCGACCATGCATTCGATGATCAAGCGTGCCAAGCGCGCCGTCGTGGCGACCGGCTGAGTAATCTGATGTAGGTCGGGCTTTACGCCCGACTTGTCGGGGATAAACCCCCGACCTACAAATTTGAGGTTCGGCTCGCGCCGGACCTTTTTTATTGGATAATCGCCTTCATGCGCATCGACGTCCTGACGCTGTTTCCGGCCATGCTCGAGGGCTTTATGTCCGAGAGCATGCTGGGGCGCGCCCGGGAGGCGAAATTGCTGGAAATCAACGTCCGCAACACTCGTGACTGGGCGACCGACAAGCATAAGACGACGGATGACCGACCCTTTGGCGGCGGGGCGGGCATGGTGATGAAGTGCGAGCCGATTTTTGATGCCATCGAGCAGCTGCAGACCCCGGGCTGCCGCCGGATCTACCTGACCCCCGACGGGGTGCCTTTTACGAGTGCCAAAGCGGAGGAGCTGTCGAAGCAGCAACACCTTATCCTGCTCAGCGGCCATTATGAGGGGATCGACCAGCGGATCCGTGACTCGATCATCGATGAGGAGATCAGCATCGGTGATTACGTGCTGACCAACGGCACTTTGGCGGCCGCCGTGGTCATCGATGCACTGGCCCGTTTCATTCCCGGTGTGCTCGGTGAAGAAAAGTCGTTGACCAGCGAAAGTTTCACCCGCAACTTGCTCGACTTTCCCAATTACACGCGTCCCGCCGTTTACCGCGGCCAGTCCGTGCCGGAAGTGCTCCTCCAGGGCAACCACGGCGAAATCGAGAAGTGGCGGCACGCGCAGCAATTGGCAAAAACAGCGAAAATTCGTCCCGATTTACTCAAATAACCAGCCATGAATGCCATTATCCAGGAAATCACCGCCGCTCAGGTGAAACATAAAGTTGCGCCGTTCAAAGTCGGCGACGGTGTCCGCGTGCACACCAAAGTCCGCGAGGGCGACAAGGAGCGCGTCCAGATTTTCGCCGGTGTCGTCATCGCCCACAAGGGCAGCGGCATTCACGAGACTTTCACCGTGCGCCGCATCAGCTACGGCGAGGGCGTCGAGCGCGTGTTCCCGGTCAATTCGCCCAACCTCGAGAAGATCGAGGTGGAGAAGACCGCCGAGAACGGCCGGGCCCGACTCTATTACCTGCGCGACCGCACCGGCAAGGCCGCCATGGCCGTCAAGGAGCAGCGCTACGAGAAGCCGGTCAAGGCCTGAGCCCTCGTACCCTTCCCATTTCAAAAGCGAACCGCCCGGTTCGCTTTTTTTATGTCAGTTGGCTTGAAACTGTGGGAGCGAGCATGCTCGCGACTATCCACCATCGCGAGCAAGCTCGCTCCCACATTGCCGGGCACTGACTTCGGTCCGCTGCTCCGGGGATTTATGTCAAAAAATGGGCTTTGCAGCGATCGACCCCAGTTCGTTTACTGTCCGCCCTCCGACCAATCCCTTTCCCCATGAAGCTCCAGACTGAGATTCTCGCCCAAGCCTGCTCCCAAGCCCGCGGCCTCGCCATCGATGCCGTGCACAAATGCTCCTCCGGTCACCTCGGCCTGCCGCTGGGCGCCACCGAGATCGGCGCCGTTCTCTACGGCCACGCCCTCGTGCACCATCCCGACGAGCCCCGCTGGCTCAACCGCGACCGCTTCGTCCTCTCCGCCGGCCACGGCTCGATGTTTCTCTACACCTGGCTGCACCTGAGCGGCTACGACCTGTCACTCGAGGAGCTGAAAAACTTCCGCGTGTTGCACAGCAAGACGCCCGGCCACCCCGAGTTCCACGAGACCCCCGGCGTCGAGGCCACCACGGGCCCGCTCGGCCAGGGCGTCGGCAACTCGGTCGGCCTGGCGATGTCCGGCAAGATGGCCGAGGCGCGCTTCAACACCCCGACGCATGCGATTTTCGACCACCATGTGATCTGCCTCGCCGGCGACGGCTGCATGCAGGAGGGCGTGGCGATGGAAGCCTGCGCCTTTGCCGGTCACCAGGGCCTCGACAACCTCATTCTCATCTACGACTCCAACGATGTCACGCTCGACGCCATGGCCGACAAGACCCAGAGCGAGAGCGCGGCCGCGCGCTTCAAGGCGATCGGCTGGGACGTGCAGACGCTCGCCAACGGCCACGACCTCGCGGCGATCCTGAAGGCGGTCACCAAGGCCAAAAAAACCAAGTCCGGCAAACCCCAGCTCATCATCGCCAAGACGATCATCGGCAAAGGCATCCCGGAAGTGGCGGGCACCTCGAAGGGCCACGGCGAGGGTGGGGCGAAGTTCTCCGACACCGCCCGCCAGGGTCTCGGCCTGCCCGCGGAGCATTTCTATGTGAGCGCCGAGGTGCGCGAGTATTTCGCCGCCCACAAGAAGCGCCTCAAGCGCGTCTACGGCAAGTGGCGCAAGACCTATGAGGCCTGGCGCGCCGCCAATCCCGACAAGGCTGCGCTGCTGGACTCACGCCATGATCGCCCCAGCGCCACCGCGCTGCTGGAGAAGGTCCCGGCTTTCGCCGCCGACGCCAAGCTTGCGACCCGCGCCGCCGGCAAGGACGTGCTCCAACCGGTCGCTGCGGCGGTGCCGCTGCTGATCTCCGGCTCCGCCGATCTCCACGGCTCCACGCTGAACTACATCGCGGCCGACAAGGATTTCGACCGCACGAACCGCGCCGGGCGCAATCTGCGCTACGGCATCCGCGAGCACGGCATGGCTGCGATCAACAACGGCGTCGCCTATGATGGCATCTTTCGCCCCTCCTGCGCGACCTTCCTGGTGTTCGCCGACTATTCGCGTCCCTCGATGCGCCTGGCCGCGCTCTCCAAGCTTCCGGTCATCTACATCTACACGCACGATTCCGTCGGGGTGGGCGAGGACGGTCCCACGCACCAGCCCGTCGAGACGGTCACCGGCCTCCGCGTCATACCCAACCTTGATGTGATCCGCCCCGCCGATCCCGAGGAAACCGCCGGCGCCTTTGCGGCCGCACTGGAGCGCACCGATGGTCCCACGCTATTGTCGCTCAGCCGTCAGGCGGTCCCGATGCTGAACGAGATTCCCGTCGCCGAGCGCCGTCAGGGTGTGCTCAAGGGCGCCTACATCGCGATCAAGGAGACAGCTCCGCTCACGCACATCCTGCTTTCCGCCGGTTCCGAACTCCAATGGGCCGTTGCGGCCGCCAAGCAGCTTGGCGAGGGAGTGCGTGTCGTGTCGGTGCCGTCCTTCCTGCGCTTTGACGCCCAGTCCAAGGATTACCGTGAATCCGTCCTCCCTTCGTCCTGCCGTAAGCGCGTCGCGATCGAGGCCGGGGTCACGGGTCTTTGGAGCAAGTATGTCGGCTTGGATGGCCGGGTCATCGGCATCGATCGCTTCGGTCTCAGCGCCCCGGGCAATATTGCCATGAAGGAGCTCGGTATCACCACAGAGGCCGTGATTGCCGCGGCCAAGTCGCTTTAGGACAACCCCTAGCGCTAATATTCGCAGCCGGCCAAGAGGCCGGCTGTTTTGCTTCCGCCATAGGGCAACTGTAACGTAATTGATGCAAAACTTGGCTTGCGAAAATGATTAGGAGGCTAACTGTCAGCCGCCTGATATCCAATTATCAGACCTAATCATGCCGCACCTGCTCCTCAAAGACCTGCCCCGCTACGAATGCCTGCTTGAGGCCTCGAAGGAATTTCCCGAGCTCGACCCGTCGGCCGTGGAGTCTTTTCTTCACTTGCTGCGCACAGGCGACGAGGCGTTTGCGGTTACGGAACACAATTTTACCGGCCACAACATTTCCCATGGCCGATTTGGCGTGCTCATGCTGCTCTGGCGCGGCCCCCAGTCGCCGGATGCGAATGCGCCTGACACCGAGGACTGTGTCAGCGGCCCGCGTACGCCGGCCGAGCTGGCTGACGCCGCCGGGGTCACCCGCGCGACAATGACCGGACTGGTGGACACCCTGGAGCGCGACGGTTACGTGAAGCGCGAGCCCGATCCCGCCGACCGCCGCACGATCTCCGTCCGCCTCACGGCCAAGGGCGAGAAGTTCCTGGTCGAATTTCTCCCGGGTCATTTCCAGCTCATCTCCGGGCTGATGGCCCCGCTCTCCGAGTCGGAGCGCAAAACCTTTATGCGGCTGTTGGGCAAGATCCAGCAAAACGCTGCCACGATTCGCTCCGAATCCGCCCCTCACACCGTCTCCGCCTGATTTTACTCACCAACAACCACGCCTCCCATGTTCAAGAAGTTCCTCATCGCCCTCGCCGGAT
>JANMTJ010000482.1:0-6610 GCA_031390295.1 Oleiharenicola sp. | reverse complement strand
GCACGGCGGTCGCATGGTGGATTTTGCCGGTTGGGACATGCCGGTCCAATACAAGAGCATCCTCGATGAGCACAAAGCCGTGCGCCAGCGCGCCGGCCTCTTTGATGTGAGCCATATGGGTGAGGCCGAGGTGAAGGGGCCCGGCGCCCTGAAGTTCCTCCAGCACCTGGTGACCAACGACTGCAGCAAGCTTTTTCCCGGTCGCATCCTCTACACGGTCATGTGCCACCCGCACGGCGGCGTGGTGGACGACCTGCTGGTCTACATGCGCGGGCCGGACGACTACTTTCTCTGCATCAACGCCGGCAATATTGCCAAGGACATCTCCTGGATGCAGGAGCAGGCGCAAGGCTTTGACTGCACGGTGACCGATCGTTCACCCGACTATGGCCAGCTCGCCATCCAGGGTCCGCGGGCCTTGGAGATCGTTCAATCGCTCACGAAGAGGCTGCTGGCTGACATCAAGTATTACCACTTTGCCGATGGGGAGGTCGCGGGGGTGAAGTGCCTCATCAGCCGCACCGGCTACACCGGCGAGGATGGCGTGGAGCTTTATTGCGCGGACGACGACACGGAGCGCCTCGCGGAGGCGGTGCTGGCCGCGGGTGCGCCGCTGGGACTTGAGCTGACGGGCCTTGGCGCGCGGGACAGCCTGCGACTGGAGGCCGGATTTCCGCTCTACGGCCACGAAATCACCGCCCATATCAATCCCATTTCGGCCGGTTTGGGCTGGGTCGTGAAGTTCGACAAGGGACCGTTCATCGGTTCCGAAGCGCTCAAGGCCGACAAGGAAAAGGGTCCGGCAAAGAAGATCGTGTTCTTCAAAACCGGGGACCGCCGTATCGTGCGCGCGGGCAGCGCAGTATTCAATGCCGCTGGCACCGAGGTGGGTCAGGTGGTTTCGGGGACATTGTCACCCATGCTTAATGAAGCGATTGGCTCGGCTTTGATCGAGGCGATCTCGGTCAAGGATCCGCTCGCGGTGGATATCCGGGGCACGAAGTTGAATTTACACCTCGTCAAGCCGCCCTTTGTGACGCTAAAAAAATAGGACATTTCCCATGAGCAACATTCCCTCCGATCTCAAATACGCCAAGTCCCACGAATGGTTGAAAGTTGCCCCTGACGGCACCGCGTTGGTGTGAATAAGTGACTACGCGCAGAACAGTCTTGGGGATATCACCTTCATCCAATTGCCCAAGGTGGGTGCTACGCTCAAGGCGGGCGAGACTTTCGGCGTGGTCGAGTCGGTCAAGGCCGCCTCGGATGTCTATGTTCCCGTCGCCGGCACTGTGCTGGAGATCAACAAGGCCCTCGAAGCCAATCCCGAGAAGGTCAATGCGTCGCCCTACGCGGATGCCTGGATGCTCAAGCTCAAGCTTACCAATCCCGCTGATGTCGCAAATCTTCTCTCTCCTGAGGATTATGCGAAACTTACCGGCTAGTCCGGCGTCTTGTCTGCAAGTTCGCCTGCGCGCTTTCTGCCGGGTTGATTATCCTTCCTTTTAGCATCATCCTCCCGGATGCCCACTCACCGTCGCACCATTCCCCTCTTTTGTGCCCTGCTGACCTTGGTGCTGGCTACCAGCTGCGGCAAGAAGGCGTCGTCCCCCGCCGCGCCACTGTCAGCCCAGAAGCAACCGGTCGAGGTGACCACTATCGCCCGCCGCGATCTCATCGAATCCCTTTCCCTTGTGGGCTCCCTCGCGGCGAACGAGTCCGCGCAGCTTCGAGCCGAAATCTCCGGCCAGGTGCGCGCGGTGCAGTTCCAGGAAGGCGACCATGTCACCAAAGACCAGGTGTTGGTCAAAATTGACGACGCCGAACTGCGGGCGCAGCTGGCTCAGGCCCAGGCCACGTTCCTCCTCGCGGAACTGAATCTCAAGCGCAGCGAGAATCTCACCGAAGCCCGCTCCATGTCGCAGGCCGAGGCAGACCGGGTCCGTTCCGAGTATTCCTCTGCGCAGGCAGCGCGGTCGTTGCTGTCGGTCCGGGTCGCCAAGACCGACATCAAGGCCCCGTTCGACGGAGTGGTGGGTGCGCGCATCATTTCGCCCGGTGACTACATCACCGCGGCCACCGTCATCACGACCCTCGACGACCTCAGCCGGCTGAAGATTGATTTCCAGGTGCCGGAGCGCTTCACCTCGAAGGTCAAGGCCGGCACCACCTTCACCGTCCGGGCGCAGACCGCGGCGGGAGAGACCCGCGCCCGGGGCGAGGTCTATTTCATCTCATCGGTGATCGACCGCAGCACGCGTTCCAGCCAGGTCAAGGGCTACGTGACGGAGAATCCGGCGGGTTTCCAGCCGGGCATGTTCGCGGGGATTGAACTTGTGCTCGAAGTGCGGCAGGGCGTGTTGGCGGTGCCCGAAGGAGCCATCCTCACCACCTCCGCCGGGCCGCAGGTCATCGCGGTCCGCGACCAGGGCACCGATAAGGTGGCGGAGTTTGTCCCGGTGGAACTGGGCCTTCGTGAACGTGGCCTGGTCGAGGTTCGTTCGCTCAAACCGGCGGCCCTCACCGAGGGCAACTCGGTGGTTGCCTCCGGGGTTGGCGCGCTCGTGCTCTTTCCCGGCATCAAGCTGGAACCGCGTCCCCTGCGCGCCGAGTTCCGTATCGGAGACTGAGCCATGATTCTTTCCGACGTCTCTATCCGTCGTCCGGTCGTTGCGCTGGTGGCGTCCATTCTGGTCGTGCTCATCGGCCTGCTCAGCTTCAATCGCCTGCCGGTGCGCGAGTATCCGCTGATCGATTCCCCGGTCGTTACCGTTGAAACTTCCTACCGTGGCGCCTCCGCCGAGGTGGTCGAGGCGAGGATCACCGAGCCGCTCGAGCGGGAAGTCGCTTCCATTGAAGGTATCCGGGTCATTCGTTCCGAGTCCCAGGAGGAATCCTCGCGCATCACCGTCGAGTTCAATCTCGACCGGAACGTGGATGAGGCCGCCAACGACGTGCGCGACCGTGTCAGCCGCGCGCGGGGTCGGTTGCCTGAGGAAATCGAGGAACCGCAGGTCACCAAGGCCGATGCCGACTCCGCCCCGGTCATCACCTTGGCGCTCAGCTCAGATCGCTACAGCCGCCTCGAGCTGCGAGAGCTGGTGGAGCGAGTGGCCATCCAGCGGCTCCAGACCATTCCCGGGGTCGGCTCAGTCGGTGTCCGTGGCCCGCGTTACGCCATGCGCCTCTGGGTGGACAGCGACCGGTTGGCCGCGCACGAGCTGACCATCAGCGATGTCGAGGCCGCCCTGCGCCAGCAAAATGTTGAGATCCCCGGCGGGCGCATAGAATCCAGCGCCCGCGAGTTCCCCGTCCGGATCGAGGGCCGCATGACCCGGGTGGCTGAGTTCGAGAATCTCGTGCTGGCCACCCGCGGGTCCCACCAGGTCAAGTTTTCCGACATCGGCCGGGTCGAACTCGGCTCGGAGGAATACCGCTCCGAGTCGTTCTTCAAGGGCAAGCCCACCGTCGGCGTGCAGGTGCTCCGCCAGGCCCAGGCCAACGTGCTCGACGTGGCCAACGCCGTGAAGGCAATGCTCCCGCACATCCGGGCCGACCTGCCCGAGGGCATCAACGTGGACATCGGCTTTGACAGCTCCGTGTTCGTCGACCGCTCGGTGCGCGAGGTCTACAAGACGCTCTGGGAGGCGTCGGTCCTGGTGGTGCTCATGATCTTCCTGTTTCTGCGGGACTGGCGCGCCACGATGGTGCCGTTGGTCGCAATCCCGGTGTCCATCATCGGATCTTTTGCGATCATGAGCTGGATGGGCTTCACCATCAACACGCTCACCCTGCTTGCCCTGGTGCTGGCGGTCGGGCTCGTGGTGGATGACGCCATCGTGATGCTCGAGAACATCTACCGGCGCATCGAGGAGGGCGAGGCTCCGATCCATGCGGCCATTTACGGCGCCCGGCAGGTGGCCTTTGCGATCATCGCCACCACGCTCACGCTCGCCGCGGTCTTCCTGCCGGTTGCGTTCCAGTCCGGACAGACGGGACGGCTCTTTTTTGAGTTCGGGATCACGCTGGCCGTTTCCGTGCTCGTGTCGGCGTTCGTCGCCCTGACGCTGACGCCGATGCTGTGCTCAAGGGTGCTCACGGCCAAGGTCGTCAACGGGCACGCCCAGCATGGCTGGTTTTACAACAAGACCGAGCCCTTCTTCGTGGGGTTGAACGGACTGTTCGAGCGTTCGCTGCGCGCCACCTTCGGCATGAAGCCAATGGTACTTCTTCTGGCCTTGCTTTTCACGGCTGGTGGCTTGGCGCTTTACACCCAGCTGCAGCGCGAGCTCACGCCGCTGGAAGACCGAGGCATCTTCACGGCCAACCTGATCGCCCCCATTGGGGCCACGCCTGAATACCTGCGGCTCTACTCCGTCGACATGGAGCAGATGATCCTGAAAATTCCCGAGATCGACCGCACCTTCCACCGCACCGGTGACGGCGGCCGGGCATTTGTCTTCGCCACCCTCAAGCCTTGGGAGCAGCGAGACCGCAAGACCCAGGAGATCGTCGCGGAATTGAGGCGCAATTTCCAGAAGCAGGTGACCGGTGGCCAGGCGGTCGCCAATCCCGTGCGACCTTTCGGTCGCGGCCCGCGGGGCGGCAGCAGCGGCGTGAGCCTGGTTCTGCTGGGCAGTGACTTCGGCGAGTTGCAACGTATCGGCGGGGAACTCCTCGGCGCCATGCGGGAAAGCGGTCAGTTCATCCAGCCGCGCGTGGATCCGTCGCCCACCAAGCCGCAGCTCGACGTGAACATTGACCGGGCCAAGGCGGCCGATCTCCGGGTGCCGGTCAGTGCCGTCGCCTCCACACTGGAGTCACTGCTCGGTGGCCGGCGCGTGACCGAGTTCCAGCGTGGCAACCAGCAGTATTACGTCATGGTGCAGGTGACCGACGCGAATCGCGCCACGCCCAGCGACCTCTCCCGGCTCTACGTGCGCTCGGCCGACGGTGCGCTCGTGCAGCTCAGCAATGTCGTCAGCTGGTCGGAGGACACCGTGCCCGAAAGCTATCCGCATTTCAACCGGCTGCGCGCCGTGACGGTCTCGGCCCAGATGGCCGAGGGCCGGACCATCGGCGACGGGGTCGTGTTCATGGAGCAACTGGCCCGGCAGAAGCTGCCCGCCGGTTACACGTTTGCCTGGGATGGCGAGACACGCGAATTCGTGGAGAGCGGGAACGACACGCTCATCCTCTTCGTCCTGGCGCTGGTCTTCACGTTCCTGATCCTGGCGGCCCAGTTCGAGTCGTGGATCCACCCGGCCACGATCTTCACCGGCGTCTTTATCGCCGTGGCCGGCGGCCTGCTGGTCCTCTATTGCACGCGCTTCTGGGGTGTGGCGATGACGGACAACCTGTTCTCGCGGTTTGGGCTCATCATGCTCATCGGTCTGGTGGCCAAGAATGGCATCCTGATTGTCGAGTTCGCCAACCAACTCCAGGTGCAGAAGGGGGAAAGTGCCACCGAGGCGGCATTCGAGGCGGCCACAATCCGCTTCCGGCCCATCCTGATGACGTCCATCTCAACCGTGCTCGGCGCGGTGCCGATCGCATTCGCCAGCGGGGCGGGTGCCGAGACCCGCAATCCGATGGGCATTGTGGTCGTTGGTGGGCTCATGATCGCAACCGTGATGACGCTCTATGTGATCCCGATCGTCTATATCATCATGGACCGGTTGTGTCTGAAATTCACCGGCCACTCCAGCGCCCATGGTCTGGTGAAGGCGGCCGAGATCGAACGGGAGACGGCTGGACTGCCTTCGGAAGCCCGCGGATGAACCTGATTTGCCGAGTGACATTGCTCGTGGGCCTGACCGTGGGCTGCTTGCAGGCCGGCGAATTGCCCGCCGACATCTTTGCCGCGCAGGCAGAACTGGCACGGCTGCAGGCGCGCTATGGGCAGAACCACATTCGGGTGACCGACCAGCAACTCAGGGTGAGGGAACTCGAGCGCTTGTTCCGGCAGGCGCCCGACGAGCCGGCGGCAATACGCGTGACGCGGGCTGAAATCACCGTGCTTCGCACCCATTTTGCCGCAAATCATCCCAGACTTAACGAGCAGGAGGCGCGGTTGAAGAAGATGGAGGGAAAACTTGCCGCCGATCCGGCAATGCCGTCTGAACTGCTCGCGGCCTGGGGGGATCTGACGGTGGTCTACCTGCGTTACGGCGATCGAAACTCCCGGGCCACGGCCGCGCGGGTCCGGGTGCACGCACTGGAGAGGCAATTGCTGGGACCGGGCGATGAGTCGCGGGAGCTGCGTCTGGCCCGGGTCGAAGTGGAAGTGCTCACTGCCCGATATGGTCCCAATCACCCGAGGGTGGTCGAGGCGCAGAAAAAGGTGACAGCCCTCAGCGAGGGCACGTCACCGGATTCCGCCAAATAACCGCGGCGGTTTTCTCTGTCCAGGCACTCCGGTCTTGCCGCCTTTCGCGGCCAGCTGATAGTATCAATTTCATGACGGAGCTCTCGTTTAGCGTTGTTTCGTGTATGTTGCCGACCGAGCGAAACGGTCATCAGCTCCGAATCTTGGTCAACGGCGTTGATTTGATTGAACGGGTGGATCGCAGTGCCGCCGGATATGATCCCGAGATGGCCATGCTCGGGA
>JANMTJ010000478.1:0-1605 GCA_031390295.1 Oleiharenicola sp. | reverse complement strand
CCTTGTCCCGGGAGGCGAACTTCTTGGCGATGGTGGCCGACTCGCCGTGCTTGGACTGGTTGTCCTCGGTGATGAGCTCGAGCTTGCGGCCGAGCACCCCGCCGGAGGCGTTGGCCTCCTCGAAGGCGAGGATGACGCCCTTGCGCGCGGAGACGCCGAAGGCGGCCTCCTTGCCGCTGAACGCGCCGTACTGGCCGACCTTGATCGGGCCGTCATCGGCGGCGATTGCCGGTGACGCCAGTATGCATATCGCACCGATTGTCATCGCGAGGTGCGCGAAGCGCGCCGTGGCGATCCAGCCCCTCGACGGGCTCGGGGTCTTGAGCTTGTCGGAACGACTGGATTGCTTCGTCGCTGCGCTCCTCGCAATGACGTGACGGAGGGGGAGTGCGGAGCAGCGGCTCATGGTGCGACCGCTTTATGGAAGGCCAGCTTGCCGTCCTTGATGGCGATGATGGTGGCGGGCTTGGAGGCGTTGCGGTCCTTGTCGAGCGTGGTCACCCCGCTGGCGCCGGAGAAGTTCTTGGTGGCGGCGATGGCCTCGCGCAGCTTGGGCCCCTCGGTGCCGCCGGCGCGCTTGATGGCGTCGACGAGGACCTTGAGCGCGTCGTAGCCCAAGGCGGCATAGGCGTCGGGAATCTCGTTGTCCCAGCGGGCCTTGAATTTCTTCACGAATTCCACGACGGCGGGGTCCTTGTTCTCCGGGGTGAAGTGCGTCGAATAGAAGGTGCCGTTGAGGGCGTCGCCGCCGATCTTGAGCAGCTGCTCGGACTCCCAGCCGTCGCCACCGAAGAGCGGCATCGTGAGGCCGAGGCTGCGGGCCTGGCGGGCAACGAGGGCGGCCTCCTGATAGTAGCCGGGGACGAAGACGGCCTCGGCCCCGGAGGCCTTGATGGCGGTGAGCTGGGCGCGGAAGTCCTTGTCGCCCTCGTTGAATTTCTGCTCAGCGACGACGGTGCCGCCCGCCGCGACGAAAGTTTCCTTGAAGACCTTGGCGAGACCCACGCTGTAGGCGCTGGAGACGCTGGTGAGGGTGGCGACCTTCTTCACCTTCAGGTCCTCCGTGGCGAACTTGGCCATGACCACGCCCTGGAAGTCGTCGATGAAGCAGACGCGGAAGACGTAGCTGCCCGTCTGCGTGACCTTCGCGTTGGTCGCGCCGGTGGCGATCATCGGGATCTTCGCGCCCTGGGCCAGCGGGGCGACTTCGAGGGAGCGGCCGGAGGTGACCTCGCCGAGGATGGCGACGACCTTGTCGCGAGAAAGGAGTTTCTTGGCCACGGTGGCGGATTCGCCGGACTTGCTCTGGTTGTCCTCGGAAATGACCTCGACCGGGCGGCCCAGCACGCCGCCGGCGGCGTTGATTTCCTCGAGGGCGAGGAGAATACCCTTGTGCTGGGACTGGCCGAACGTGGCATCCTTGCCGGTGAGGCAGGCAAATTCGCCGATCTTGATGGGTTCGGCGGCGTGGGCAGGAGCGGGGGCGAGCCCGTTCGACAGGCTCAGGGCTAAGAGAAGAAGGGCGGGAGTTTTCATGGAAGGGGGCGGGTGGTGGCTCAGGGATTGATGTCCTGGAGGTAGGCGAACTTGCCGTTCTTCACCGTC